>NZ_JBPNXF010000015.1:0-90573 GCF_051207495.1 Klebsiella sp. K-3
TCTGAGACGTTGACAAGCCCTGTTTTCAAAAAACTTTTCAACCGTCTCTTTTTTGCGCAAAACGCCTTTAAAGCGGTAGTTTTTCCAGCGTTTCAAAGCCATAACGCTGTAAAACGGGTAAAAGTTGTTCAGTATCCGGGGTAATCGCCATGCAAAAAGCCTTATTGGCATCATTCGATTTTGCATCCGGCGCTTCATGCTCCAGCAGCCATGCGGTGCGTCGAGCAATCGCCGCGCCGGAATCAATAAACCGCGTTCCTTCCGGCATGACCTGTTGCAACTCTTCCGCCAGTAGCGGGAAGTGCGTACAACCTAATACGACCGTATCAGGCGGTTCCTGCATCCGTAGCCATGGACGCAGAATTCGACGCAGCTCTTCCAACGGTACCGCTTCGCCGTGCAGCTTCGCCTCGGCCAGTTCCACCAGCTCAGCGGAACCCAGCATTTCGATGCGGCATTCATTGGCAAAGCGGTCAATGAGTTCACGAGTATAAGGACGCTTGACGGTACCGCGCGTCGCCAGCAGGCCGACAATACCGTTCGCCGTTAAGCGCGCGGCAGGTTTAATCGCAGGTACGACGCCGACCACCGGGAAAGCGAACTTTTCACGTAGGGCTGGCAGGGAAACGGTACTGGCGGTATTACAGGCGATGACCGCCAGCGCCAGAGGATAGCGTTGCTGAACGGCAGTCACGATCTCAACAACACGCTCAACGATAAACTCTTCGCTCTTCTCGCCATAGGGGAAGGCAACGTTATCGAAAGCATAAATGTAATGTAGATCCGGCAGAAGCTGCCGAATCTCGTTATATACCGACAACCCACCGACGCCGGAATCAAACACCAGCACGGTGGGACGTGGATCAGAAGGTGTAGCTGCCAGACAAGGTGTATTCCCGTCCTGCAGTTTGGTAGCCATATACTGTCTCGTAATCTTTATCGAACAGGTTGGCTATTTTACCACGAACTGTGAGATGTGAGGTGACTGGATACGAAACTGCGAGATCCCACAAGCTGACGCCGCCCAACTTAACGCTCTCAGGCGCATAGGTTACCGGGTCGTAAGTGTTGTCATAACGGGTGCCAAGATAGTGATAGGTCACACCCCAGTCGAAATCATAAACCTGCCAGTCCAGCTGGTATTTCACCTGTTGTTTTGCCCGGCGCACCAGCAGCTCGTTGGTTTTCGCATCACGCGCATCGACATAGTCATAGCTGATACTGTGCGCCAGCGGCCCGGTATCAAACGACGCCGTCGCTTCAATACCTTTAATACGCGCCTTGCCGACGTTGTAATATTTCATCAGCTGCGAGTCGTAGTCGATCAGATTATCGATGTCATTACGATACCCGGACAGCCGCCATGTCACCCCAGACGTCAGGCCTTCAAAGGCCCCTTCCCACTGCTTGCTCTCTTCCGGGTCGAGATTCTGATTACCATAGAAGCCGTACAGCTGGCCGAGATTCGGCGCTTTGTAGGCGGTGCCATAAGAGGCGATAAAGCGATAGCCGTCGATAAACTCCCACGCGGCGCTGCTCTGCCAGGTACCGTGCTGGCCAAACTGCGAGTTATCATCACTACGCGCCGCCCCTTCCAGGGTGAAATCGCCCAACTTTTGCAAGCCAGTGAGAAACAGGCCGGTATTACGGATTTCGTAGCCTTCGGTCACATAGTTCGTGCCAGGCTCGGTGGTTTGTTTCTGCCAGTCGATTCCAGCGCCAACGTTGCCGTGGCCAACATCGACCGTGTTCGCCCACTGCACGTTGTACTGTTTCACTTCATCCAGCGTCGCCGAGGTGTCATAGCGCCCCAGTCGCGGATCGTAATTGTAGTCCTTGCTGTGGCTATAGCTGGAAGTCAGCTGCGAGTGGAAGATATCCTGATTAAAACGCAGGCCGGCATCCCAGGTCTGGCTGTACAGCTGGCGAGTGTCGACTAATACGCCGCCATAAGGAGAGCCGTCGTAGGCCGTCCGGTTGTCATAGCCGTACCCGCGCACAAAGCCGCTCCACTCATTGGAGAAGCTATGCTCCAGCGCGCCGTAGATCGTTTTGCTCATAAAGCCATCGCGATCCGGCTGGCGAACGCCGCCGGTATTGCCTTCCGCAACCACATCAAAGCCTTTGGTATAGGTATAGTCTCCCGCCAGGGTGACGCGGGTATTACCGCCGAAAGTCTGCTGCGTGCTGCCGCCATAGTTCTGGTAGCCATTTGAGCCCACGCCGGCATTGAGCGTTGTGCCGTCCTGGTCGCGAGTGGTAATAATGTTCACCACCCCGCCAATCGCGTCTGAGCCGTAGACCGCCGAGCGCGGGCCGCGAACGTATTCAATGCGCTGCACCAGAGCGATAGGGAACTGGCTTAAGTCGGAAGAGCCGCTGACGCCCGCCTGATTCAGACGCACGCCATCCACCAAAATTAAGACATGGCTGGAGTTGGTGCCGCGTACGAAAAGAGAGCTCTGCTGCCCCATGCCGCCGTTTTGCGCGATGTCCACGCCCGGCAGGCGGCGCATCACATCGGTGAGAGAGGTTGACTGCCAGCGATCGATATCCTGCCGCGTCACCACGCTCACCGGCGCCAGCACGGTCTCGATAGGTTGCGCCACACGGTTTGCCGTCACCACTAACGTATTTGAATTGCTGTCCTGCGCCCAGCCGGAAAATGCCGTGACGGATAAAGCCGTCATCAGCGAAGCTTTTTTAATCATTGTAAAAGCATCCATAATATAGAGAGGATGCCGCCGGCTCTATCAGTAGCTCGCGATGATAGAAACCAAATGCGACGTATCCGGCAGGTCTTCGGGCTTGGAGGCTGCTTTAAGAAATAATGACTTCCCACGGCTAACCGCAGTGTCTGCACCGAGTGCGCTTATTTCTCGCCTTTCCTTACCGCTGCGCGTCAGCTCCAGATTCGCACTGGATTCCCTATTAACTCAGAGGACCGGTTGCAAGATGCTACAATTAGAAACATATAGATGTCCAGACTGCTATAACGATATTTCATCCGCAACGAGGGCTGGACATCCCCAATGCTTTCCCTACAATCCCCGCGTACTTATTTTATTCAGGATGCATCATGACCCCCGAACACCTTCCTACCGAGCAATACGAAGCGCAACTGGCAGAAAAAGTCGTCCGTTTGCAGAAAATGATGGCCCCTTTTGCCGCGCCGGTTCCGGAGGTGTTTCGTTCGCCGGTCAGCCACTACCGGATGCGCGCTGAATTTCGCCTGTGGCACGACGGCGACGACCTCTATCACATCATCTTCGATCAGCAGACCAAGTCGCGTATTCGCGTCGATACCTTCCCGGCCGCCAGCGAGCTCATCAACCAGCTGATGCCGGCAATGCTCGACGGCGTGCGCCATAACCCGGTCCTGCGCCATAAGCTTTTCCAGATTGATTATCTGACGACCATGAGCAACCAGGCCATCGTCTCGCTGCTCTATCATAAAAAGCTCGACGACGAGTGGCGCCAGCAGGCGGAAGCGCTGCGCGATGCCCTACGCGCGCAAAACCTCAACGTGCAGCTGATTGGCCGCGCCACTAAAACCAAAATTGAGCTCGATAGGGATTATGTCGATGAACGTCTGCCGGTTGGCGGGCGCGAAATGATCTATCGTCAGGTGGAAAACAGCTTTACCCAGCCAAACGCGGCGATGAATATTCAGATGCTGGAGTGGGCGCTGGACGTCACCAAAGGTTCCACCGGCGATCTGCTGGAGCTCTACTGCGGCAACGGCAACTTCTCGCTGGCGCTGGCGCGTAACTTCGAGCGCGTGCTGGCGACGGAAATCGCTAAACCGTCAGTCGCCTCCGCGCAATACAATATTGCCGCCAACCATATCGATAACGTGCAAATTATCCGCATGGCGGCGGAAGAGTTTACCCAGGCGATGAACGGCGTGCGGCAGTTTAATCGCCTGCAGGGCATCGATCTGCAGAGCTATCAGTGCGAGACCATTTTTGTCGATCCGCCGCGCAGCGGGCTGGATAGCGAGACAGAAAAAATGGTCCAGGCCTATCCGCGAATTCTCTATATCTCCTGCAACCCGGAAACACTGTGCCAGAACCTGGAAACCCTCAGCCAGACGCACAATGTCACCCGCCTGGCGCTATTCGATCAGTTCCCGTATACCCACCATATGGAATGCGGCGTCCTGTTAACGAAGAAATAAACGCATAAAAAAACCCGGCGAACGCAACGTTGCCGGGTTATTGCCTGGCGGATTACTCCGCCGCGGTATCTTTGCGGTTGCGCATCTTGTAACCGATCCAGAACACCATCACGACGGACAGCACCGCCGGGAAGAAGTTAGAGCCGATATCCGGATATTCTGCGCGCACCACGGTGCTATACAGCAGGACGCCGAGAATAAAGCAGGCGGCGGAAAGCCCCGGCAGCCCGACTGGCATACTGCGGTTCTGATAGCGCTGGTGCAGGCAGTACACCGTCAGCAGCAGCGACAGAACCGGGAAGATGGAAAAGGGAACGATTGAGCTGAACAGCGCGGCGAAGGTGCCATTAATGGACAAACCCGCGATCAGCGCCAGCAGTAGCGTACCTTTATCTTGAACTGAGTGTTTCATTGCTCGTCCTTCACGTTATTCGGAATGATGTGACATTTTTTCTTGTTCACGGCGATACCAGTAATACGCGCCTTTTGAAATCATTCTGAGCTGCAGTACCAGCCGCTCTTCCAGCTGTCGGCGCTGCTCCGGACTAACGTCCAACGCTTCCGCACCGGCGTTGAATACGATGGTGACCATAGCTTCAGCCTGCGCTTCAGTAAAGGCGCGCGGCATATGGTTTTCGAGTTCTAAATAGTCGGCAAGTTCCGCGATGAAATGCTGGATCTCGCGCGCTACAGCGGCTCGAAACGCCGCGGATGTGCCAGAACGCTCACGCAACAGCAGGCGGAAGGCGTTCGGGTTGTTACCAATAAACTCCATAAAGGTAGAGACGGAGGTGCGGATCACGCTGCCGCCTTTCGCAATGCGCTGGCGCGCCTGGCGCATCAGCTGGCGCAGCATTAGCCCGCTTTCGTCTACCATCGTCAGGCCTAACTCATCGACATCGCGAAAATGACGATAAAAGGACGTCGGCGCGATCCCTGCTTCCCGCGCAACCTCGCGCAAGCTCAGGCTGGCAAAGCTTCGCTCAGCGCTAAGTTGGCTAAATGCCGCTTCCACCAGCGAGCGGCGGGTTTTTTCTTTTTGTTGTGCTCTTACGCCCATCACGATGTATGAATCCTTCCAATAGCCCTGTCGGCACTATACCAGAGATTAAAACTAATCGGTTTGTACTGGATTGTGAATGATTGTTTATGAGCCGTTTCTGCTTTTATGCCGCAAAAAAGCACAACGATAATTGGGTTAAAGCTCGCCAAATGTTATCATCGTGTTTATTTTGTGTATAAAACAGGTGAGTAATGCCATGTCACACTCTTGGGATTATGATGCAATAGTGATTGGTTCCGGTCCTGGCGGCGAAGGCGCCGCGATGGGACTGGTGAAACAGGGAGCTCGTGTTGCCGTTATCGAGCGCTACCATAACGTCGGCGGTGGTTGTACCCACTGGGGAACCATCCCGTCAAAAGCGCTTCGCCATGCCGTCAGCCGTATTATTGAGTTTAACCAAAACCCCCTCTACAGCGACCATTCCCGTCTTCTCCGTTCTTCCTTCGCCGACATCCTCAACCATGCCGACAGCGTCATTAACCAGCAAACCCATATGCGTCAGGGTTTCTATGAGCGCAACCACTGCGAAATTCTGCAGGGCAACGCCCACTTTGTTGATGAGCACACGCTGGCGCTGGAGTGTCACGATGGCACCGTAGAAACGGTCACCGCCGAGAAATTCGTTATCGCCTGCGGCTCGCGCCCGTATCATCCGGCCGACGTCGATTTCCACCACCCGCGTATTTACGACAGCGATTCCATTCTTAGCCTGCACCACGAACCGCGCCATGTGATCATTTACGGCGCCGGGGTGATCGGCTGCGAGTACGCGTCGATCTTCCGCGGTATGGAGGTGAAGGTCGATCTGATCAATACCCGCGATCGTCTACTGGCGTTCCTCGATCAGGAGATGTCCGATTCGCTCTCCTATCACTTCTGGAACAGCGGCGTGGTTATCCGCCACAACGAAGAGTACGAGAAAATCGAAGGCGTTGATGATGGCGTGATCATGCATCTGAAATCCGGTAAGAAGCTGAAAGCTGACTGTCTGCTGTATGCCAACGGCCGTACCGGTAACACCGACACCCTGGCGCTGGAAAATATCGGTCTGCAAACCGACAGCCGCGGCCAGCTGAAAGTGAACAGCATGTATCAGACCGCTCTGCCGCATATCTATGCCGTCGGCGACGTTATCGGTTATCCGAGCCTGGCGTCAGCGGCTTACGATCAGGGGCGCATCGCCGCACAGGCGCTGATCAAAGGCGAAGCCTCCGCGCATCTGATTGAAGATATCCCGACCGGGATCTACACCATTCCAGAAATCAGCTCAGTGGGTAAAACCGAGCAGCAGCTAACCGCCATGAAGGTGCCTTATGAGGTGGGTCGCGCGCAGTTTAAACATCTGGCGCGGGCGCAAATCGTCGGTATGAGCGTAGGTACGCTGAAGATTCTGTTCCATCGTGAGACGAAAGAGATCCTCGGTATCCACTGCTTTGGTGAGCGCGCGGCCGAAATTATTCATATCGGTCAGGCGATTATGGAGCAGAAAGGTGGCGGTAACACCATTGAGTACTTCGTTAACACCACCTTTAACTACCCGACCATGGCCGAAGCCTATCGGGTAGCGGCGTTAAACGGCTTAAACCGCCTCTTTTAACGCCTTATCAAAGTGGCCATCCATAGTACTGCGGATGGCCTCCGCCAGATGCTCATAGCGGCTACGCAGCGGCGAACCAGGACGATAAACCAGCCCGATGGTACGTCTTGGTTCCGGCTTAATGCACGGAATATAGACCACGCCATCGCGTTTTCTCTCCTGCGGCACCGCCAGCGCCGGCAGCAGCGTAATACCACTTCCGGCGGCAACCATGTTGCGCAGCGTTTCAAGGCTAGTCGCCCGGAAGTGGGTATCTTCATCCGCACCCGCTTCAAAGCAGAAGCCCATCGCCTGGTCGCGCAGACAGTGTCCGTCTTCCAGCATCAATAGCTTTTCACCCGCTAAATCCGCCATCGGAACGCGATCGCGCTCTGCCCACGGATGGTCTTCGTAGATAGCCAGCATCATCGGCTCATCGAACAGCGGCACTTCGATAAAGGCTTCACTCTCTTTGACCAGCGCGAGGATCGCGCAGTCGAGCTTACCGCTATCGAGCTGCGCCAGCAGCTGATGGGTTTGCGCCTCATGCAGATACATTTCCAGCTTCGGGAAAGTCTGATGCAGCATCGGGATTATGTGCGGCAGCAAATATGGCCCCACCGTCGGGATCAGGCCGATATGCAGCGGCCCGGACATGGTTTCCCCTTGCTGGCTTGCCATCTCCTTGAGCACTTTTACTTCGCGTAGCACGGTACGCGCCTGATCCACCAGCAGCAAACCCGCCTGAGTGAACAGAACCTTACGGCTGGTGCGCTCCAGCAACATCACCCCAAGTTCATCTTCCAGCTTGCGAATTTGTCCGCTGAGCGTGGGCTGACTGACGTGGCAGGAATCTGCCGCACGTCGGAAGTGGCGATGTTCAGCCAGCGCTACCAGGTATTCAAGATCGCGAATATTCATTATTCATCCTCCATCGCCACGATAGTCCATGGCGATAGATAGAATAGCAACGAACGATTATCCCTATCAAGTTTTCTGTTCAATAATAACCACAGAAACGAGGAGAACATCTGAAAATCATTGAGTCGCCTCACAGTTTCCCTACCCGAACAACTAAAGCCAACGTGAACTTTTGCGGACTTCGTGTCCGCTTTTTTTTACGTAAAAAAGCCCGGGGAGTACCCAGGCTCATTCAACACCGGTGCAATCTCTTACACCAGGCGCTGTCTGGCGTCGGCAATCGCCTGCGTCACCTGCTGCGGCGAGACGCCGCCTTTGGCCGCACGTTTATCAAGGCAGGACTGCAACGACAGGATCGGATAGACGTCATCGCCGATAACGTTGCTGAACTTTTGCAGGTCGCTTAACGGTAAATCTTCCAGCGCTTTGCCCTGAGCAATCGCTTCAACCACCGCTTCACCGACGATATGGTGTGCTTCACGGAACGGAACGCCTTTTGCTACCAGGTAATCCGCCAGCTCGGTAGCGTTGGCGTAACCCTGCTGCGCCGCTTCCGCACAGCGCGGACGTTTCACCTGGATACCGTCCAGCACCAGCGCCGCCATGTGCAGGCAGTCGAGCCAGGTGTCCAGCGCATCGAACAGCCCTTCTTTGTCTTCCTGCATATCTTTGTTGTAGGCCAGCGGTAGCCCTTTCAGGGTCATCATCATGCCGGTCAGCGCGCCCTGCACGCGGCCGCATTTACCGCGGATCAGTTCCAGCGCATCCGGGTTTTTCTTCTGCGGCATCAGCGACGAGCCGGAAGTAACGCGGTCAGACAATTCAACAAAACCCGCTTCGCCGGTATTGAAGAAAATCAGATCTTCGGCAAAACGCGACAGGTGCACCATGCCGATAGAGGCATCGGAAAGCAGCTCCAGCACGTGATCGCGATCGGAGACGCTATCGAGGCTGTTACGGGTCGCCGATGCGAAACCCAACCAACCGGCCAGCTGTTCACGGTCGATTTCATAAGCGGTTCCCGCCAGCGCGCCGCAGCCCAGCGGGCTGACATCAAGGCGCTTGAGCGCATCCTGCAGGCGGCTTTCATCACGGGCCAGCATTTCAACGTAGGCCAGACACCAGTGCGCAAAAGTCACCGGCTGGGCGCGCTGCAGATGGGTATAACCCGGCATCACCGCGTCCTGATTGTTGCCCGCGGTTTCCACCAGCGCGCTTTGCAGTTGGCGGGTCGCGGACAGCAGCTCGGTGACGGTCTCTTTGCACCACAGCTTGAGATCGGTGGCGACCTGGTCATTACGACTACGTCCAGTATGCAGTTTTTTGCCCAACTGGCCGACTTTATCGATCAGTTTTCCTTCGACCCAGCTATGGATATCTTCGGCATCGCTTTCAAGGATTTGCTGCGGGTTGGCGCGTACCTCTTCCAGCAAGACGTTCAGCGCCTCTTCCAGCTGCAGCTGCTCATCGGCGGTCAGTACGCCTACGGTTACCAGCGCTTTGGACCAGGCGACGGATCCCACGATATCCTGTTCCGCCAGACGATAGTCAAAGCGTAAAGAGTCGTTGAATTGTTTGAACCGCTGATCTGCTGCCTGTGTAAAACGCCCGCCCCAAAGTGCCATAACATGCTTCCTTAATTCGTGAGTTCTGCCGGGTCGCGCTACGCTTACCCGGCCTACGGTCTTGTTGCCCCGGCAAGCAACGCGCTGCCGGGCATTCAATCTTAAGCCAAAATACGCGTACCGATCGGGGTACCGTTAAATAATGCCGGCAGCTGCTCGGCATGGCGCCAGGAGGCGATATCTACCGGACGGCCCAGCTCGCGCGCCGCGTCCAGCGCCGCGTTCACTTTCACGATCATGCCGTCGGTAATAATGCCCTGTTCAATCAGTTGCTCGGCCCTGGAGGCGGTCATTTCCGCAATCCGCTGACCTTTACCGTCGAGAATGCCGCTAACATCGGACAGCAAGATAAGATCCGCGCCCAGCGTCGCCGCCAGCGCCGTCGCTGCCTGATCGGCGTTGACGTTCATCAGTTGTCCTTGGTCGGTGACGCCGATCGAGCTCACGACAGGCAGGTAGCCGCCCGCCAACAGCGTATTGATAAGCGTCGGCGAGCCTGCCTGCGCTTTACCAACGTGGCCCAGTTCTTCATCCAACTGAGTCACCTTCACGCTATCGCCATCGCCGAGGAACAGCCCTACCGAAGCCAGACCATGCTTTTTCGCCCATGCCAGCAGCGTTTTGTTGGCGGTTCCCGCCAGCGCGCCGGTAATGATGTCAATCTGATCGGCAGGCGTTACGCGCAGGCCATTTTTCTTTTTCACCGGCAGATTAAGCTGTTTCATCAGCTCATCCACCACGCAGCCGCCGCCGTGGACGATAACCAGCGGACGCTGGTGTGTTTCGCGGTAGTGCACCAGCGCGGTAAACAGACGTTCCAGCGCTTCTTCGCTATCCAACAACACGCCGCCAAGTTTGATAATCAATGGATTGTTCATCATCACACCTTAAATTAAAGACTGCGTCTCAGCGAAGCCGAAACGAATGTTAGCGCACTGCACGGCCTGCGCTGCCGCGCCTTTCAGCAGGTTATCTTCTGCGGCCACGACGATAATATGTTCATCCTGGACGGCAAAACCGATATCACAGAATGGCAGCCCAACCACATTTTTCAGCGCCGGTACGCCTTTATCGTATAAACGGACCAACGGCTTATTGGCATAGGCCTGCTGGAAGACCTCTGCAACCTGCTCTTTACCGACGCCCGGCTTCAGGCGACAGGTAATGGTTTCAAGAATACCGCGTTTAAAATTGCCCAAATGGGGAGTGAAGATCACCTCTGCGCCCAGATGGGTGGCAATTTCTGGATGATGGCGATGATTGAAAACGCCGTACGGCTGCAGGCTGACTTCACAAAAGCTATTGCTCATCGCCGCCTTACGACCGGCGCCGCTGACGCCGCTGGTGGCGTTGATCACCGGCCACTGCTTCAGATCCAGCAGACCGGCATCGATCAGCGGTTTTAACGACAGCTGCGCCGCCGTCGGGTAGCAGCCAGGCACCGCGATCAAATTCGTCTCTTTCAATGCTTCGACGTTCCACTCCGCCAGGCCGTATACCGCCTGTTTGAGCAGGTCCGGATGCCGATGAGTGAAACCGTAGTATTTTTCGTAGAACGCGCCATCGTTGACGCGAAACGCGCCGGACAAATCGAACACCACGCAGCCCGCGGCCAAAAACTGCGGCGCCAGATCGTGGCTAACTTCATGCGCGGTCGCGAGGAACACCACATCCGCGCCAGCGCTAAATTCGCTGATATCAGACATCGCCTGCAGCGGCAGGTCGACAATACCTTTCAGCTGCGGATGTATATCGGAAATGAACTTTCCAGCATCATTACTTTGCGCGGAGACGGTCAAAGCGGTTATGTTCATATGAGGGTGGCGATTTACATAGGCCACCAGCTCTGCGCCGGCATAGCCACTAGCTCCCACGATCAGCGTATTTAGCATTGGAAGAGCATCTCCTTACATTCGATGGGTTTTATTGCGCTCAACGATATTGTATTTTTATTCACAAATACTGCATGAATATTGATACTATCATGACCAGAGGTGTGTCAACAATGAAAAACAATTTACCGCCCTTTATCGAGATTTACCGCGCATTGATCGCCACACCTTCCATCAGCGCGACCGAAGAAGCGCTGGATCAAAGCAATGAGTCTTTAATCAATTTACTCGGCGGCTGGTTCCGCGATCTGGGCTTTAACGTCGAGATCCAGCCGGTACCTGAGACGCGTAATAAATTCAATATGTTGGCCAGTACCGGCCACGGCGCTGGCGGCCTGCTGCTCGCCGGGCATACCGATACCGTGCCTTTCGACGATGGCCGCTGGACTCGCGACCCGTTTACCCTTACCGAGCACGACAACAAACTCTACGGACTCGGCACGGCCGATATGAAAGGCTTCTTCGCGTTTATCCTCGATGCCCTGCGCGACGTTGACGTCAGTAAATTGAAAAAACCGCTGTATATACTGGCTACCGCTGACGAAGAAACCAGCATGGCGGGCGCGCGCTACTTCGCCGAAACCACACAGCTGCGCCCGGATTGCGCGATCATCGGCGAGCCGACCTCGCTGCAGCCGGTACGGGCGCATAAAGGCCACATTTCAACAGCGGTACGCGTACTGGGCCAGTCCGGCCACTCCAGCGACCCGGCGCGCGGCGTGAACGCTATCGAACTGATGCACGATGCGATTGGCCGCATCATGCAACTGCGCGATGACTTAAAAGAGCGTTACCACTACGCCGCCTTCACCGTGCCTTATCCGACGCTCAACCTGGGCGCTATTCACGGCGGCGATGCATCCAACCGCATCTGCGCCTGCTGCGAGTTGCACATGGATATTCGTCCATTGCCGGGTATGACGCTTAACGACCTGAACGGCCTGCTGGATGAAGCGCTGGCGCCGGTGGGCGAACGCTGGCCGGGGCGTCTGACGGTCTCTGAGCTGCATCCACCGATCCCTGGCTATGAATGCCCTCCGGACCACAAGCTGGTAGAAGTGGTTGAAAAACTGCTCGGCGCGCAGACCGAAGTGGTGAACTACTGCACCGAAGCGCCGTTTATCCAGACGCTGTGTCCTACGCTGGTGTTAGGTCCGGGCTCCATCAACCAGGCCCACCAGCCGGATGAATATCTGGAGACGCGGTTTATTAAGCCGACGCGCGAGCTCATCACCCAAGTTGTCCATCACTTCTGCTGGCATTAATCGCTGCTATTTTCCCGCCTTCGCGTCCGGAGGCGGGAGAGTGACGATCGTCACACTTCCATAAGTAATGCTTATCCGCCGACCGCTGAGTTAACTTTCGCAAATTATCGCTATTTATTCGTTTGCTGAAGCGATTTCGCAGCAATTGACGCGGGGGTATTTACGTGGCTTTATAAAAGACGGGTTGCTTATCCACTGCTCAAATCACGGAGCGCCGGATATAACAAAATAAAATGAGATGGGGTGTCTGGGGTAACATGAACGAACAATATTCCGCTTTGCGTAGTAATGTCAGTATGCTCGGTAAGGTGCTGGGCGACACCATCAAGGATGCGCTAGGAGAAAACATTCTTGATCGAGTCGAAACTATCCGTAAGTTGTCCAAATCTTCTCGCGCGGGCAATGAAGCCAATCGCCAGGAGCTGCTCACCACGCTGCAAAACTTGTCCAACGACGAGCTGCTGCCGGTGGCGCGCGCCTTTAGCCAGTTTTTGAATCTGGCCAATACCGCTGAGCAATATCACAGCATTTCGCCCAACGGCGAAGCCGCCAGTAATCCGGAAGTTATTGCGCGTACCCTGAGAAAACTCAAAGACCAACCCAATCTCAACGAAGACACCATTAAAAAAGCGGTGGAATCCCTGTCTCTGGAGCTGGTGTTAACCGCTCACCCGACCGAGATCACCCGCCGGACGCTGATCCACAAAATGGTGGAAGTCAACAACTGCCTTAAGCAGTTGGATAACAAAGATATCGCCGACTATGAGCACAATCAGCTGATGCGCCGCCTGCGCCAACTGATCGCCCAATCCTGGCATACCGATGAAATTCGTAAATACCGCCCTTCTCCGGTCGATGAAGCCAAATGGGGTTTCGCGGTAGTTGAAAACAGCCTGTGGGAAGGCGTGCCGAACTATCTGCGCGAGCTGAACGAACAGCTGGAAGCCAACCTCGGCTACCAGCTACCGGTTGATTTCGTCCCGGTACGCTTCACCTCCTGGATGGGCGGCGACCGTGACGGCAACCCGAACGTCACCGCCGATATCACCCGCCACGTGCTGTTGCTCAGCCGCTGGAAAGCGACCGATTTGTTCCTGAAAGATATCCAGGTGCTTATCTCTGAGCTGTCGATGGTCGAATGCACCGACGAGCTCCGCGATTTGGCCGGCGCGGAAGGCGCGCAAGAGCCGTATCGTTATCTGATGAAAAAGCTGCGTAGTCAGTTGATGGAGACCCAGGCCTGGCTGGAAGCTCGCCTGAAAGGGCAAAAACTGCCGAAACCGGCAGGGCTTATCACGCAAAACGAACAGCTGTGGGAACCGCTGTATGCCTGCTATAAATCGCTCCAGGCCTGCGGCATGGGCATCATCGCCAACGGCGAACTGCTTGATACCCTGCGCCGGGTGAAATCTTTCGGCGTACCGCTGGTGCGTATCGATATTCGTCAGGAAAGCACCCGCCACACCGAAGCGCTGGGCGAAATGACCCGCTACCTCGGGATCGGCGATTATGAAAGCTGGTCGGAAGCCGACAAGCAGGCCTTCCTGATCCGTGAACTGAACTCCAAACGCCCGCTGCTGCCGCGTCAGTGGGAGCCGAGCGAAGAGACCCGCGAAGTTCTCGACACCTGCAAAGTGATCGCCGAAGCGCCGCGTGGATCGATCGCTGCTTATGTGATCTCAATGGCCAAAACGCCGTCCGACGTGCTGGCGGTTCATTTGCTGTTAAAAGAAGCCGGTATCGGCTTCGCGCTGCCGGTTGCGCCGCTGTTTGAAACGCTGGACGACCTGAACAACGCCAACGACGTCATGACTCAGTTGCTGAATATTGACTGGTATCGCGGCTTTATTCAGGGCAAACAGATGGTCATGATCGGTTATTCCGACTCGGCCAAAGATGCTGGCGTCATGGCCGCCTCCTGGGCCCAGTACCAGGCCCAGGACGCGCTGATCAAAACCTGCGAAAAAGCCGGTATTGAACTGACGCTGTTCCATGGTCGCGGCGGCTCCATCGGTCGCGGCGGCGCGCCGGCCCACGCGGCGCTGCTCTCGCAGCCGCCGGGCAGCCTGAAAGGCGGGCTGCGCGTCACCGAACAGGGCGAGATGATCCGCTTTAAGTACGGCCTGCCGGAAGTGACCATCAGCAGCCTGTCGTTGTACACCAGCGCGATTCTGGAAGCCAACCTGCTGCCGCCGCCGGAACCAAAACCGCAGTGGCGCGAAATCATGGCCGAGCTGTCCGACGTCTCCTGCAAGATGTACCGCGGCTACGTGCGGGAAAATAAAGACTTCGTCCCTTATTTCCGCTCCGCGACCCCGGAACAGGAACTGGGCAAACTGCCGCTTGGCTCGCGCCCGGCGAAGCGTCGCCCGACCGGCGGCGTCGAGTCACTGCGCGCCATCCCGTGGATCTTCGCCTGGACCCAGAACCGCCTGATGCTGCCGGCCTGGCTGGGCGCCGGCGCCGCGCTGCAGAAAGTGGTCGAGGGCGGTAAGCAAAGCGAGCTGGAAAGCATGTGCCGCGATTGGCCATTCTTCTCGACCCGTCTCGGAATGCTGGAGATGGTCTACTCAAAAGCCGACCTGTGGCTGGCGGAGTACTACGATCAGCGGCTGGTGAAACCGGAACTGTGGAAGCTAGGCGAAGAGCTACGTCAGCTGTTAACCGCCGATATCAAAGTGGTGCTGGCTATCGCTAATGACTCCCACCTGATGGCCGACCTGCCGTGGATCGCCGAATCCATCCAGTTGCGTAACATCTATACCGACCCGCTTAACGTCCTGCAGGCCGAACTGTTGCACCGTTCGCGCCAGGCTGAAGAGGCTGGCGAGGAACCGGATGCGCGCGTTGAGCAAGCGCTGATGGTCACCATTGCCGGCGTCGCGGCAGGGATGCGTAATACCGGCTAGTCACCGTTTCCCCCGGCCGCCCGGCCGGGGGATTTTCCCTCTCATTTTAGTGATGCAACATCTCATCGACGATCTGCTCTTTATGCAGCGCATAAGGATAATAGGTCGGCCAGTTATCCATCTCTTTCAGCAAGGCTTCCTGAGATTCATTGCCCATAAATATATGGAAATGCTGTGATTTACGCGGGCTAATAATGTGGTCGCTGAATTGGACGAATTTCGGCGCGTTACCATCGCCCTGTTGGCACTCAAACAGGTAACGAACCCCCTTCTTGCCGGAGGCGTATTGCAGAATTTTGTAGCCTGAGTAGGTATATTTGCAGCTATTAACAGTCTTGCCGACGTGGAACTCTATCACCCCATCTTCGATGCCAATCTGCTCCACATCGGTGGCGTAACCTTTCTTGTAATAGGCGCGATACTCTTCCACGCTCATGGCGCCGGGCTTTTTCGCCTTCTGCTCCAGCACCGGATCAAGGTCGCCATTCAGCAGATACGGATAGACTGACTGCCAGACGCCATCCCAATCGCTCAACGCGCGATCCTTCACATCTTTATCGGCAAAAATGCCTTCGCTGGCCTGGCGTTCTGTTTCAGTTAACGCCGGGCCATGACTATGATTACCGTGGGCAAAAGCCTGAGCGCCGGCAAGCGCTATGCCGAAACTAAACGCGAGCATGGGGATCTTTCGGGTCATTACTCTCTCCTGAGTTAAATATCGATTGCGACAAAATGTTACGATATAACATATCTTAATCGAGAAGCAATAACGATGAGTTCGTACTTTTACCGCTGGAAAAATGTCCGGTATGATGAAATGCGTGGCGTTTTGGCGGGGTAAGGATGGATAACAGCATCAATCAGCTCATTGATTCATTAGTGAAAAAACAAACCTGCATTGCAGAAGTGCATTTTGCCGGAGAATCACGCCCGCCAGCCGACGCCGCGATCAAGGTTGATTTTCCACGTCTGAATATCGTCATTGAGGGGCAGTTGTACGATCTCGCCCTCGGCGATAACGCTGCGCCGCTGCAGGCGCGTGACGTACTCTATATTGCGAGCGATAGCTGGAACTGGCCGCGATGGCAGACCCCATGCCTGCTGCTAAGCATCTTATTCGGCAAACAGCAGCTGGAATTTTCGCTGCAGCGCTGGAACGGAGAAGCGCTAACCCAGGTCCAGAAGATTCAGGTACCGCGCCGCGGGCCGCGCGTGGGTTCATTTCTGCTACAGGCGCTAAATGAAATACGCATGCAGCCGCAGGAGCAGCAAACCGCCCGCTGCATCGTCATTAGCCTACTCAGCCACTGTACCGATCTACTGGGTAGCCAGGCGCAAACCTCATCGCGCAGCCAGGCGCTATTCGAGGCGATCCGCCAATATATCGATATTCATTTCGCCGAGCCGCTGAGCCGGGAATCCGTAGCACAGGCGTTTTATCTCTCTCCCAACTATCTCTCGCATCTGTTTCAGAAGTGCGGACCTATGGGCTTTAACGAATACCTCAATCATATCCGTCTCGAACAGGCGCGCATGCTGCTGAAGGGTCATGATATGAAGGTAAAAGATATCGCCCACGCCTGCGGCTTCGCCGACAGCAATTACTTCTGCCGCCTGTTTCGCAAGAATACTGAACGTTCACCTTCCGAGTATCGCCGCCAGTACCATAGCCAGCTGACGGAAAACCCCTCTGCGCCGTAAAACTAGATTTTTGTAAGTTACTGATTTCTACCTGCAGGCTATTTCAGCCTGGAGGTACTATCACACGGACAAACGTGATCTAAATCACTCTTAACCGTAATGCGTACATTTATCCAGTTTTTGGCAAATTTGTCATCTGGCGGGCAGGCAAACGGAAGCCGTATCCTTACCTCAACATCATTGAATTACACATCGAGGAATGGTTATGGAACTCTATCTGGACACCGCGAACGTCGCTGAAGTTGAACGTCTGGCCCGCATTTATCCGCTGGCTGGCGTCACCACCAACCCGAGCATCATCGCCGCCGGCAAAACCCCGGTTTGGGACGTGCTGCCGCGCCTGCAAAAAGCCGTTGGCCCGGAAGGTATTCTGTTCGCGCAGACCATGAGTCGCGATGCGCAAGGTATGGTGGCTGAAGCCAAACGCCTGAGTAACGCCGTACCAGGAATCGTGGTTAAGATCCCGGTTACCGCCGAAGGCCTCGCCGCCATCAAACTGCTAAAAAAAGAAGGCATCCCTACGCTTGGCACCGCGGTCTATAGCGCTTCCCAGGGACTGCTCGCGGCGCTGGCCGGCGCGAAATACGTCGCGCCGTACGTCAACCGCGTCGATGCCCAGGGCGGTGACGGTATTCGCATGGTGCAAGAACTGCAATCCCTGCTGGAAATGCACGCCCCGGAAAGCAAAGTCCTGGCCGCGAGCTTCAAAACCCCGCGCCAGGCGCTGGATTGCCTGTTAGCCGGCTGCGAAGCTATCACCCTCCCCTTAGACGTAGCGCAACAAATGCTCGGCACCCCTGCGGTAGAGTCAGCCATAGAGAAGTTCGAGCAGGACTGGAATAACGCATTTGGCACGTTGAACCTGTAATCCGATCGTCGGCCGCCAACAGGCGGCTTGCACGGTCATCGAGGAGGAATCGAAATGGATCGCATTATTCAATCACCCGGTAAATACATCCAGGGCGCTGGCGCCATCAAGCGCCTCGGCGAATATCTCAAACCGCTGGCTGAACGCTGGCTAATCATCGGCGACAAGTTCGTTCTCGGCTTTGCCGAAGAGCAGCTGCGTACCAGCCTGAGCGGCGCTGGTCTGGTGGCCGAAATCGCCCCGTTCGGCGGTGAATGTTCGCAAAATGAAATCAACCGCCTGCGCGATATCGCCAGCAGCGCCCAATGCCATGCGGTGCTCGGCATCGGCGGCGGCAAGACGCTGGATACCGCGAAAGCGCTGGCTCACTATATGCATCTGCCGGTGGTAGTAGCCCCAACTATCGCCTCCACCGATGCGCCGTGCAGCGCGTTGTCTGTTATCTATACCGATGATGGCGAATTCGAAAGCTATCTGATGCTGCCGCACAACCCGAACATGGTGGTTGTTGATACGCAGATCGTCGCGGCCGCGCCAGCACGCCTGCTGGCCGCCGGGATTGGCGATGCGCTGGCGACCTGGTTTGAAGCCCGCGCCTGCTCGCGCAGCGGCGCGACCACAATGGCGGGCGGTAAGTGCACACAGGCGGCGCTGGCGTTAGCGGAACTCTGCTACAACACGCTAGTTGAAGAAGGCGAAAAGGCGATGCTTGCCGCCGAGCAGCATGTGGTCACTCCAGCGCTTGAACGGGTGATCGAAGCCAACACCTACCTGAGCGGCGTCGGCTTTGAGAGTGGCGGGCTGGCGGCGGCGCACGCGATTCACAACGGCCTGACCGCCATCCCGGACGCCCATCACTTCTACCACGGCGAGAAAGTCGCATTTGGTACGCTGACGCAGCTGGTGCTGGAAAACGCGCCGGTGGAAGAGATTGAGACCGCGGCGGCGTTGTGTCACAGCGTCGGCCTGCCCATCACGCTGGCGCAGCTCGATATTAAAGGCGACATCCCGGCTAAAATGCGCACGGTCGCGGAAGCCGCCTGCGCCGAAGGCGAAACCATCCACAATATGCCGGGCGGCGCCTGCGCCGATCAGGTTTACGCCGCGCTGCTGGTGGCCGACCAATACGGTCAGCGTTTCCTGCAAGAGTGGGAATAACCTTTCCCTTTACGCCCGGCGTTTGCCGGGCGTGTTCTTTCATGTTCCTTTTATCGCCAATTGCCCGCACGCTGGATGTGTTTTATAGTGCGTTTTTCCTTTGGGCGAACCGTTGTTATGCAATCATCAGATAGAAGAATGAGCATTTACGCCATTCTGCAGCAGGACAAAAAAGTCGTTGTGAACGAACTGGCCGAGAAATTCGGCGTCACCAAAATGACTATCCGTCGGGATCTGTCATTCTTTGAAAAACAGGGAATCGTCAAAACGACCTACGGCGGCGCCTATCTGACCAGCGGCGCCAGCGTCGAGCCAAGCTTCCAGCTTAAATCCGTGCAGATGGTTGACGATAAACACCTGATTGGCCGTAAAGCGGCAGAACTGGTTGAAGACGGCGACACGATCATCATCGACTGCGGGACCACGCTGCTGGCGCTGGCGCAATCTATTTTCGATAAAAAAATTATGGTGATCACTAACTCAGTACCGGTAGTGAATCTGCTAAAGGGGCGAAAAAACATCAAGCTAATCGTCGCCCCGGGGGAATATGAAGATGATACCCAGGGGATGATCTCTTTCAGTACCGCGGAGTTTTTCAGCACCATTCATGCCGATAAGGTCTTTATCAGCACCCAGGGTATTAACCAGCATGGCGAGCTAACGGTCCCTAAAATGACCGATGCCCACGTCAAGCGGGCGCTGTTACGCGCCGGACGACAAAAAATCCTTCTCGCCGATAAAAGTAAATTCGAGCAAACTTTCCTTGCCGGGCATGCCCGACTGGACGATTTTGACATCGTTATTAGTCAGGATGGCCTCCCTGCCGACATCCTCTCCCTGCTGACTGCGCAAAAAACCGAGCTGCTGTTGGCCGACAGCGCAGCGTAACCTCACGCCCGGCAACGGGCGTTTGTTCTTTTCCGTTTTTTCTAAATGTTCTTTTTAGATTTATTAATGATAAATAGAACACAAAAGATCATAAATGGATTGACAAAAGAACACCTCAGGCGTGGAATAGCGATACCCCCTCCAGAATTGAGGTCTTTATGAACGGATTACTGAGCTTCAAACCTACCAACGACGATTGCGACTTCGCGCGTATCGCTAAAAAACAGGATCAGATGTTCCATCGCGTAGCGACGCTGTGTCCGGAACGAGCAGAGATCATCACCGAGTCGTTTAAACGCTCCGAAGGCCAGTCCATCGTGATTCGCCGGGCTTTGGCGTTAGCCGATATTCTGGAGAAAATGACCATCTATATCGAACCGGATATGCTGATTGTCGGCAACCAGGCGAGCGCCAATTTTGCCGCCCCGGTGTTCCCGGAATTCTCCTTTAACTGGGTTATCGATGAACTGGACGAATTTGATAAGCGTTCCGGTGATAGTTTCCGCGTTTCCGAGTCCACTAAGGCCCGTCTGCGCGCCCTGCAGGATTACTGGCAGGGAAAAACCCACCAGGATGAAGTGCTTGCCAACTTGCCGCAAATTAACCGCCTCGCGGAAAAACAGGGCGTGCTGCACCGCGGCGGCATCAGCATGTCCGGCGACGGCCATATCATCCCGAACCACGATTTCGTACTGGAAGTTGGCTATGGCGGTATGCGCGATATCGCCAAACAGCACCTGGAAAATGACGACAACCTGACCGACGAGCAAAAAGATTTCTATCAGGCGGTTATTATTACCATGGAAGCCGCGCTGAAATACTGCAAGCGCTTCTCCGCGCTTGCTAAAACCGAAGCGGCGAGAGTTTCCGATGCCAAACGCCGCGACGAACTGCTGGCGATGAGCGACATGTTCGCCCATCTGATGGAAGGGAAAGCCAGTAGCTTCTATGAAGCCGTGGAAACCGTCTACCTTACCCATTTGCTGATGATGATTGAAAGCAACGGCCACTCTTTCTCCTTTGGCCGCTTCGACCAGTACGTCTGGCCGTATTACGAAGCCGATGTCAAAGCCGGGAAGATCAGCAAAGAGAAAGCGCTGGAGATCCTGACCCACTTCTTCATCATGACTAACAGCCTGAATAAAGTGCGCCCGTGGGGTCATACTCAGTACAGCGGGGGCTATCCGCTTTACTCCAACCTGATGGTTGGCGGCATGAAGCCTGATGGCAGTGACGGCACTAACGATCTTTCCTATCTTTCGCTGGAAGCTATGGCGCTAACCGGCCTGCCGGAACCAAACCTCAGCGTTCGTTTCTCAAAAGATACCCCGCATTCGCTGATGCAGGATTCTGCAAAGCTCATTCGTAAAGGCTTCGGTATGCCGTCGATCTTCTGCGACGAAGTGGTTATCCCTGCCATGATGACGCTGGGCCTGACGGAAGAAGTCGCCCGCGAATACGCTTCAATGGGTTGCGTAGAAACCGCGATCCCAGGCCGCTGGGGGCATCGCGCCACCGGCATGACCTACGTGAACTTTGGCAAAATCCTTGAGCTGGTGATGAACAACGGCTGCGATCCGGCAACCGGCGTGCAGTTAGTTAAAATCAACGGTAAAGAAGGCCGCGAGATAAACTATCAGTCTTATGATGAAGTATGGGCGGCATGGAACCAGCTACTGGAGTTTTACTCCGATCTGGCGGTAGATTGCGATCTGGTCTGCGACCGGGCGCTGAAATATCACGATGCCGATGCCTTTGCCTCCGCCACGATTAACTGTTCACTTGAACGCGGTAAGACGTTGAAAAACGGCGGCGCGGAATATGATTTCGTGAGTTCCTCCAACATCGGCCCTTCCGTAGTCGGCGACAGCCTGGCGGCAGTGAAAAAGCTGGTCTTCGACGATAAGGTCCTGACGCTTCAACAGCTGCGCGACGCCATGGATAGCAACTTTGCAGGTCTGGAAGGCGCGCGCGTGCGCAAACTGTGCCGCAATGCGCCGAAGTTTGGTAACGATATCGACTATGTCGATCATATCGTCGCCGATGTATTCGAGTCCTATCTCAAACTGCTGCCGAAATACAAAACCGATCGCTATGGTAAGGGGCCGAAAGGCTGCGGCTATACCATGTCGACCTCTAATATTACTTCATACGTGCCGAATGGTTTTGACGTCGGCGCCACGCCGGATGGTCGCCTGGCAACACTACCGCTGAACGAAGGCGCCTCTCCGTGCCTCGGCGCGGATAAAGAAGGCCCGACGGCGGTCATTAACTCGGTTGCGAAACTGCCGAACCAGAAAATCGCCGGCGGCCAGTTGCTGAACATGAAGTTCACGCCAAGCGCGCTGGAAGGCGATGATAATCTGGAGAAATTTACCGCCTTTATGGAAGCCAGCCGTGAGAAAAACATCTTCCATAACCAGTTCAACATCATTGATTCCAATATTCTGCGCGCCGCAAAGGCGAATCCGCAGGATTACCCGAATCTGATGGTGCGCGTTGCCGGGTATTGCGCGCTGTTCTCAACGCTGATGCCGGAAGCGCAGGATGCGATTATCGCGCGCACCGAACTGAGCTGGTAAGAGAGGAAACGCGATGAGAACTGGCCTGATTTCCCGAATTCAACGTTATTCCACCAAAGATGGCCCAGGAATACGCAGCACCGTCTTTATGCAACAGTGCAACCTGCGCTGCCAGTGGTGCGCGAATCCGGAAACCATCGGGCCAGGCCACAACGTTTTCTGGTTTAAAGAACGCTGCCGCCAGTGCGGTACCTGCGTACAGGCGGCGAACAACCACGCCATTACCCTTGCTGAACCGGGCAATGGCGTCAATATAGACCGTAGAAATTGCAACAATTTGCTGGATATGGTCGATCTCTGTCCCTACGACGGCTATGAAAAAGTCGCTAAAGAGATGACCTCGCACGAGTTGGCGGAATTACTACTGCGCGACAAAACATTTTACGACTCAAGCGCAGGCGGCGTGACCTTTTCCGGCGGCGAGCCGGCGCTGCAGGCGGAGTTCGTCAAAGAAACAGCGCAAATATTGAAAGCGCAGGGCGTACACGTATGTCTCGATACTGCAGGCAATATCCGCTGGGAAAAGCTGCGCCCGCTGATTGAAACGGTCGATCTGGTCTCTTACGACTTTAAAGCTTTCAACCCCGAGACTCATCTTGCCTGTACCGGCGTAGACAATCGGCGGATCCTCGATAATGCCAAAGCGATCGCCGCTATGGGCAAGCCGATCCTCGCGCGCATGGTGATCGTGCCGACGCGTAACGACGATCCTGAGGATATTCGCCAGCGTCTCGACTTTATTCGTAAACTCGGTCCGGCGGTTTTACAGGTTGATATTCTCGAATACCATATTTATGGCATCGGGAAATATCAAAAGCTTGGTATGCCCTATTTTCTACACAACATTCCGACATGCCAACGCGAAGTCACGGAACAAATTAAACAATACGCTGAAGATATTGGATTAAAAGCCACCATTGGCGGTTAAGGATTAACATGTTGAACTTTATTATTACCGACACCTACGAAAAAATGAGCGCTCAGGCGGCAGAACATATTGCCCAGGCGCTGAATAAAAAGCCGGATTTAGTGATGGCCTTACCGACTGGCGGAACTCCGGTCGGCCTCCTGGCTGAAATGAGTCGAATGGCGAAAGATGGCGAAGCCGATTTCTCCTGCGCCCTCTCGTTTAATATCGACGAATATATCCCACTAGCCAAAAACGATCCACAAAGTTATTATTATTTCCTGCAACAGCACTTCTATCAACATGCCAACATTGCTGACGAAAATACCTTTGTACCGGATATTCTGGCTCCCGACCTGCACGCCGAATGCGTTCGCTACGAACGTCTGATTCAAAGCCATGGCGATTTTGATATTACCGTTCTCGGCATTGGCCACGATGGCCATATTGGTTTCAATGAACCCCATACTACCCATAGCCCGGTATGCCATATCATCGACCTTAACGAAGAGACCATTGCGGCGAATGCCCGCTTCTTCGCCAGCCAGGATGATGTTCCCCGGCAGGCCATCACTTTAGGTATGGGCACCATCTTGCGCAGCAAAAAGATTGTGCTGATTGCTAACGGTCAATCAAAAGCCGAAGTTATCAAGCAGTTGCACCAGTGCACGCGCATCGATCCGCAATTCCCTGCCTCCTTCCTATTGATGCACGCGGACGTCACCATCATTTGCGACCGTGAAGCGGCATCGCTTATCAGCGCCTAAAGGTGAGCATATGATAATCCAGAGCGAAAGAGTGTGGCTGGCCGGTGGTTTTTATCCGGCGCAAATAACCATTGAGGATGGACTTATCAGCGCTATCACTCCCGGGCTTAGCTCCCGCGTGGATAAGGATTACGGGGCACGGCGTATTATTCCCGGCCTTATCGATAGCCATGCGCACGGCGCCTGGGATTACGACACCAACGAAAATGATCCGCAGGGGCTACGCCGTTGGACCTCACGCCTACCGGAAGAAGGCGTCACCGCCTTTTGCCCGACTACCGTTACCGATGAAAACGCGACGCTACTGGCGGCGCTGGACAATATTTCCCGCGTCATGGACGAAGGATATAGCGGCGCGGAAATTCTGGGCATCCATCTCGAAGGCCCGTTCCTGAGCCAGCTTTATCGCGGGGCGCAGCCGGAAAAACAGATTCGCCCTGCCGATGTCACCCAGTTTCAGGCTTTCGAAAAGGCGGCGCGCGACCACATTATCGCCATTACCCTTGCCCCGGAAGAAGACCATCAGTTTGCGCTGACCCGCTACTGCGCGCAGAAAGGGATTGCGGTCAATATGGGTCACTCGGATGCTTCTTTCGAGCAGGCGCTGGCGGCGGTCGCCAACGGCGCTAAAAATGTCACCCACGTGTATAACGGCATGGCGAAATACGTCAATCGCGAGCCCGGCCTGCTTGGCGCCGCCCTGAATCTTGACGGCCTGTACGGCGAGGTGATTGCCGATGGTATTTTTGTCAGCCTGGTTTCCGCCGCCCACCTTTATCGTAGCAAAAATGATAATGACATCATCATGATAAGCGACTCGATGAAGGCGAAAGGTTGTCCTCCGGGGCGCTATATGTTCGGCGGCGAACCGATGGTGCTTGGCGATGATGGCGCGACCCGGCGGGATAACGGCGTCCTGGTCGGCAGCACGCTACAGCTCAATCGCGGCTTATATAATATGGTCGAAAGAGCAATGGTGCCGTTTAGCGCAGCGTTAAAATCCTGCACCATTAACCCGGCACGGTTATTAGGTTTTGATAGTCGAAAAGGGAAATTACAGCGCGGATACGATGCCGATATTGTTGTACTTGAAGATAATTATCAGGTGAATACAACCTATTGTCGCGGTACGGTAGCCTGGTCAATAAATTAATTAATTCATCTCCATATCATTTAACAATGGCGGTTATTGAAAAATAACCGCTGCTTTGTCATTCCTTCTATTTATTAATAGCCTAAGTCCTTTTTAATATTTATTAAAATGCGACCTGGCTAACATTAAACACCTCCTGAAATCCTTTAAAACTAATCCACAATAAAAAATAAGCCTAATTAAATTTAACTGCCCATCGTTATACAGGTCAGTCGCTTTATTACATGCGGTTTCAGGATTTATTATTTTAAGGGAATTCATATGAATATTTTGGGTTATCTACAAAAAGTTGGCCGGGCATTGATGGTGCCCGTCGCCACTTTACCTGCCGCCGCCATTTTAATGGGCATCGGTTACTGGATCGATCCCAACGGCTGGGGCAGTTCTAACGCGCTGGCGGCACTGTGTATTCAGTCCGGTTCAGCCATTATCGATAATATGGGCGTCCTGTTTGCCGTCGGGGTAGCTTACGGCATGTCGAAAGATAAAGACGGCGCCGCCGCGCTGGCCGGGTTTGTCGGCTTTCTGGTATTAACCACGCTCTGTTCGCCAGCAGCTGTCGCCATGATCCAACAGATCCCAATCGAGCAGGTGCCTGCGGCCTTTGCGAAGATTAAAAATCAGTTTATCGGCATCATGGTCGGCATTATTTCGGCTGAACTCTATAATCGCTTTAGCAGCACGGAGTTACCGAAAGCGCTCTCGTTCTTCAGCGGACGTCGTCTGGTGCCGATCCTCACTTCATTTACCATGATTGTCGTGGCGTTTGTCCTGATGTTCATCTGGCCGGTGGTCTTTAGCGGACTAGTTAGCTTCGGTGAACATATACAGAAACTGGGTTCATTAGGCGCGGGGATCTATGCTTTTTTCAACCGCATGCTCATCCCGGTCGGCCTTCATCACGCCCTGAACTCGGTATTCTGGTTCGACGTCGCTGGGATTAACGACATCCCTAATTTCCTCGGCGGCGCGCAGTCCATCGCCTCCGGTAAAGCGGTGGTCGGTATTACCGGTCGTTATCAGGCGGGCTTTTTCCCGGTCATGATGTTCGGTCTGCCGGGCGCGGCGCTGGCCATGTACCAATGCGCCCGCGCGGAAAATAGAGCGAAAGTGATGGGGATTATGATGGCTGGCGCGTTTGCTGCCTTCTTCACCGGCATTACCGAACCGCTGGAATTTTCCTTCATGTTCGTGGCCCCGGCGCTGTACGTCATCCACGCCTTTTTAACCGGCGTTTCCGTCTTCATCGCCGCCAGCATGCACTGGATTGCCGGATTCGGCTTCAGCGCCGGTCTGGTCGATATGGTACTGGCATCACGCAATCCGCTGGCAACCCACTGGTATCTGCTTATCCCCATGGGACTAGTGTACTTCGCGATTTATTATCTGGTTTTCCGCTTCACCATCACCCGCTTCAACCTGCTGACGCCGGGCCGCGAGCTGGCCGTTGCCGGCAGCGCCGCCGACGGCGAAGATGTAAACCTGAGCGCCGCAAAACAGCAGGATATCAGCGCGCTGGCGCGCCAGTACATTGCCGCCATCGGCGGTTCCGATAATCTCACCAATATCGACGCCTGCATCACCCGCCTGCGCCTTGGCGTTAAGGATGCAACGCTGGTCGATGAAGCGCTGGCTCGCCGCCTCGGCGCCAGCGGGGTCATTCGCCTCAACGCCAGCAACGTGCAGATAATCGTTGGCTTCGTGGCGGAAAAAATCGCCACCGCCATGAAAACAGCGGGCCATGTCGATGCCGCGCAGGCGCTACCCAGCGTCACCGCGCAGGCCCACAACAGTCCACGCAAGGCAGCGAATGCATTGCGAGTTATCGAGCTCGTCGCACCGGTAAGCGGTGAGCTGATCGCGCTGAAGCACGTCCCAGATGAAGCTTTTGCCAGCGGCGCCGTCGGCGATGGTGTCGCCATCCTGCCGGCCAGCAAGATTGTGGTTTCACCCGCGGCGGGTACTCTCATCAAGATTTTCAACACTAATCATGCCTTCTGTCTTGAAACCGAAGATGGCGCTGAGATCGTGGTGCATATGGGGATTGATACCGTTGCGCTGGCGGGTCAGGGCTTTACCCGGCTGGCGGAAGAAGGCGCTACCGTTGTCGCAGGTCAGCCGATTCTCGAAATGGATCTCGTGTACCTCGAAGCTAACGTGCGTTCGATGGTAAGCCCGGTGCTCTGCAGCAATATAGAGGAGTTCGCGCAGCTGGAAATCAAAGCGCAGGGTCAGGTGAAAGCAGGAGAACCGCTGTACCACATCAAGGGATAAAATTAATAGACAATGTGGCCGCGCCCTGCGGCCACATTGAATGATTATTTTGCCGCCGTCGCCGGCCGCTCAACAGATTGCCCCTGAGCGTGGCGCTTTTTAAGGCTGATAATCGCCAGCGCAGCGACAATCAGCACAATGCCGGCGCCTTCCACCAGCCCCGGATTTTCACCCAGCAGCCACCAGGAAAACAGCACGCCGCAGACCGGTACCGCCAGCGTACTCAGGCCGGCGACGCTGGCAGGCAGGTTACGCAGGACATACAGCCACAGGCTCCAGGCCACCGCCGTAGCCAGGATCGCGCTATAGCCAAGCGCCCAAAAAACCCCAGGCTGCCAGTCAATACTGCGCTGCGGCACCAGCCACGCCACCACGCTCATCACCAGCGCGGCATATAGCATCTGCCAGGCGGTTAATGATAGTAAATCGAGGCGCGGATAGCGCCGATACATGCGTTTAGCGACAATGGCGCTCGCTCCCCAACTGATGCCGGAGAGGATCGCCAGCAGCGCGCTTTTCATCGAGGAGAAATCCAACTGCCACGGCTGCAGCACCAGCAGTAGACCACACGCCGCCAGGACGATAGCGGCATACTGCAGCCGCCGCATGCGCTCGCCTAAAAATAGCGCCGCCATGATAACCACCCAGAACGGCATGGTGTAGCTGAGAATAGCGACTTTACCGGCGCCGCCGCTCATCAGCGCCCACTGCGCCAGGCCGACCATGCCGCAGGTTTGCAGCAGCGCAATCGCCAGGGTATAGCCAAACGGCGTCGGCCGCATGCCGCGCCCGCGCAGCGCCAGCACCGCCATCAGTACAATCGCGCCGAAGATACAGCGCAGCGCGGTAAAATCGAAGGCGCCGATATAGAGCGTTACCTGTTTCATCGCAATCCAGCTGTAGCTCCAGATAAGCGTCAGCAGGACGAGGCCGCAACCGGCCAGGAGATTGCTGTTCCTTGCAACCGTCATAACTTCTCCACCGTCATTATTTTTGCGGGCACTATACTCGCTTTGGCGGCAGGTTGCTTAATGGCAGAGCGCACTTTTCGTGCTAAAAAAGGGGGGCGGTGAATTGCAGTTCACCGCCCCGATAAGGATGAAACAAGAGGTAAAGCAGGTGATTACGCCGGACGCACGCCCAGGGTATGACAGATGGCGTAGCTCATTTCGGCGCGATTCAGGGTATAGAAGTGGAAATCTTTTACCCCTTCCCGGCTTAAAATTTTCACCATGTCCATGGCGATATTCGCCCCTACCAGCTGGCGCGTTTCGGCATCGTTATCCAGTCCTTCGAACATTTTCGACATCCAGGTCGGAATACGCACGTTCGTCATATCGGCAAATTTCTTCGCCTGCTTGAAGTTAGAGACCGGCAGAATGCCCGGAATAATTTCCACGTCGATACCGGCGGAGACGCAGCGGTCACGGAAACGCAGGTAGCTTTCGACATCAAAAAAGAACTGAGTGATCGCGCGATTAGCGCCGGCTTCTACTTTACGTTTCAGGTTTAACAGATCGGCCTGCGCGCTTTTGGCTTCCGGATGGACTTCCGGATAGGCAGCGACGGAAATGTCGAAGTCACCCACTTCTTTCAGCAGCGTGACCAGATCGGCGGCGTACATCTCCGGCTTGCCGCTACCCGGCGGCAGGTCGCCGCGCAGCGCGACGATATGGCGAATACCGTTGTTCCAGTAATCCTGGGCAATCGCGCGCAGTTCATCGCGGCTGGCGTCGATACAGGTCAGGTGCGGCGCCGCTTCCAGACCGGTGCGGTCTTTAATGCCTTTAATAATGCTGTGGGTGCGGTCGCGCTCGCCGGAGTTCGCCCCGTAGGTGACGGAAACAAACTTCGGCTTCAGGCTGCTTAAGCGATCGATGGATTTCCACAGGGTTTGCTCCATTTCACTGGTACGCGGCGGAAAGAATTCAAAGGACACATTAATCTGGCCCTGGACTTCCGCCAGGCTCTGATTCAGGGCTTCCCGCTGATTGGCGTGAAAAAAGCTCATACCTTACCTCATCAATCGCATTATATTTATCAGTCGTGTTGCGAACTTCTATACGTTTAGACGTCCAGATGTAAAAATGACGGAAAAGCGGGCGGGCGTCAATAGAAAAATCTGCGTAAACAGTGAGGAATTTTCAGTCAAAGTGAAAAAAGTTCATCTGGCGTCAGGCCAGGCGCGCCCTGGCGTTGTTTTAAGATTTTGTCCACAACGTAATTTGAAGTAGTTCAAAAAATCGCACATCTCCCCCCTTGGCACGCCGATTACTATTGCAGCAACGTCAACCTTGATCCACATTAAGTAGAACGTTCTAGTAGAACGTTCTACTTAACATATCATCGCCAATAATATCTATTCGGGGTAATCAGCATGAGTCTGTGGTCAGGGTTCATAAAATCATTATCAAAACTGTCGATGATCGGCCGCGCCTTAATGCTGCCGATTTCGCTCCTCCCGGCCGCCGGCTTGCTGTTGGCCTTTGGGGACAAATTCCATTTACCGCTGATGATGAATGCCGGCGGTATTATTTTCGATAACCTACCGATGCTCTTCGCTATCGGCTCCGCGGTCGGCCTGGCGTCAGAATCCGGTATCGCCGCGCTATCGGCGGCGGTCTCCGTTTTCGTCACCAACATCACCATCGGTACCGTGCTCGGTATCACGCCGGAAATGGCCGCACAGGGCGGGAAATACGCGATGGTGGTCGGCATCCCGACGTTACAGATGGGGGTATTCGGCGGGCTAATCTGCGGGATCCTCGCCGCCTGGTGTTATAACCGCTTCCATACGTTGCAATTACCGGAATTCCTCGGCTTCTTCTCCGGTAAGCGCTTCGTGGCGATCGCCACCGCCTTCTTGTCGTTCATCCTCGGCCTGCTGCTACCTTACGTCTGGCAGCATATCCAGGCCGGTATTGATTCCCTGTCGATGGTGATTAACGGCGATAACCAGGCCGCCTCAACCTTTATTTTCGGCCTCGTTGAACGCGCGCTGATCCCGCTTGGCCTACACCACATCTGGTACCCTTCCTTCTGGTATTCTTTTGGCGATTACACCACCCAGGCGGGCCAGATGATCCACGGCGACCAGACCATCTGGTTTAAGATGCTGGAAGAAGGGGTGAAATCCTTTAGCACCGACAGTTATCAAAACGCCGGCAAATTTATGCAGGGTGAATTCCCGCTGATGCTGTTCGCTCTGCCGGCCGCCTGTCTGGCGATGTATCACGAAGCGCATACTAAAAATAAAAAAATCGCGGCCGGTATTCTCTTCTCCGCCGCGCTGACCTGCTTCCTGACCGGCATCACCGAACCCGTCGAATTCACCTTTATCTTCGTGGCGCCGATTCTGTACGTCTTTAACGCCATTATGGCGGGGCTCTCGTACATGACCATGTACCTGCTGCACGCGCATATCGCCAAGTCGTTCTCCGCCGGGCTTATCGACTATATCTCCTTCGGTATTTTGCCTTCCATGAACGGCTATCAGACAAACTTCCTCAGCGCGGTGATTGTTGGCGTGCCGATGGCGCTGATTTATTATTTCACCTTCCGTTTCGTGATCCGCCGCTTCGATGTGAAAACGCCGGGACGTACCGATATCACCGTAACGGCCAATGATAAAACCGACACCGAACTGGCAACCGAAATTGTCAGCCTTCTCGGCGGTTCGCAGAATATCGACTCGGTTGGCGCCTGCATCACCCGCTTGCGTCTGGAGGTTGCCGAACGCGATGCGGTAGATAAAGACGGCCTCAACAGTATCGGCGCGCGCGGCGTAGTCTTCGTCGGTGATAACGGTATCCAGATAATTTTTGGCGCCAGGGCGCAATTTATCGCCCAAACCATGTCGGGGATGATTGGCAAATAAGCAGAAGATGTTATGGTGTGGAAGATCGCTTGTCCTGGAGAAGCGATCTTCTGCTATCTGACTGTCATACAACAGTTTTCATGGAGCGATTTTGAAGAAAGTCAGCATTATAGATGTGGCGAAACTGGCCGGAGTTTCCGTTTCTACGGTCTCGCTGGTATTACGTCAAAAAGGGAAGATTTCCGACGCCACCATCGAAAAAGTCAATGCTGCCATCCAGGAGCTCGGCTATGTGCATAACGTCGCCGCCGCCAACCTTCGCGCCAACACCACCAATCTGATCGGCCTGATTCTTCGCGATTTCAACGACAGTTTTTCCATCAAAGTGATGGCCAATATCGTGCAGGAACTGGAGAAACAGGGCTACATGGTTTTTCTCGGTCAGCCGCTTAACGATAGCGACTATCTGGATCGCTGCCTGCTGTCATTTAAACAACAGGGCGTCGCCGGCGTGATTTATCTTGATGCTGATACCACCAGCAATACGCTGCCAGCAGCGCTGCTGCGTTGCCCGCTACCTCTAGTGGCCGTCTCGCAAACGCCGTTAATCGACAACCGCGATCGCGTGGTCCGCGATAACCGTCAGGCCGCGAGCATCGCCGCGCGTTATCTGATCGAGCGCGGCCATCGCTACATTGCCTATATCGGCGGTCAGGAAAACGATCTCATCCGCCAGCAGCGATTGCTCGGCTTTTACAGCACGCTGGAGAAAAACGGCATGGCGGTGCGCGAAGAGTTTGCGCCTGCCTGTCACGACAACACGCAGGCCGCGAGTATCGCCACCCGTCAGCTACTGGAACAGAACAACGCTATTACCGCGCTGCTGTGCCATTCGCCGGACGCGATGATTGGCTGTCTCAACGGTATTCATCAGGTGGGGCGGACGGTAGGTAAAGATGTTTTTCTTACCCAGCAGGTGGCGCTGGTGGGTTTCGAAGACATGATGCATGTGAATTTGACCTCGCCGTCCTTTACCTATGTCTCCTCCGCCAGCGAAGAGACCGGCCGTCAGGCCGCCGCGTTAATTATCCGCAAGATCAAAGAACCCACGCTGCCGACGCAGCATATCACCCTCTCCGGGCAGCTCGTCGCGCGGGAATCCGCATAATGAAGGCCGGCCCAGCGGGCCGGCTTGAGAGATTACAGCAGTTGCGCCAGACGGTTAATATCTGACTGAATCGCCCCGGCGGTAACATCGCGACCCGCGCCTGGCCCACGAATCACCATTGGGTTATCGCGATACCAGCGACTCTCGATAGCGAAGACGTTATCGCACGGCAGCAGCGCCGCCAGCGGATGTTCCTGACGCACCGCTTCGACCCCGACGCGTGCTTTACCGTTGGCATCAAAACGCGCCACGTAACGCAACACCAGCCCCATTTCACGGGCGGCTTCAAGGCGCTGCAGCATCTGTTCGTTCAGCTCTTCGCCGTTCTCAAAGAAGTGGTCAACCGAGCCCTCTTCGCAATGCGCCGGAACCAGCGATTCCACGCGCACCTGATCCGGCTCGATATTGTAACCAGCTTCGCGCGCCAGGATCACCAGCTTGCGCATCACGTCTTTACCTGACAGGTCAACGCGCGGGTCCGGTTCGGTCAGCCCTTGCTGCCAGGCCTGATCCACCAGTTCGGTAAATGGCACCGTGCCGTCAAACTGCAGGAACAGCCAGGAGAGCGTACCGGAGAAGATACCGCTCAGCCCCAGGATGGTATCGCCGCTGTCGATGAGATCGCGCACCGTATGGTTAACCGGCAAGCCTGCGCCGACGGTGGCGTTATACAGCCAGTGACGGCCGGTTTTTTCGAAGGCGTCGTGGATCTGGCGATATTTATCGCTGCTGCTGGCGCCCGCCAGCTTATTGGCGCTGATCACGTGGAAGCCGTGGCTGGCGAAATCCAGATACTGATCGGCCAGCTGCTCGCTGGCGGTCACGTCCAGCACCACTAAATCATCATAAGGGTGCGCGCGCATCCACAGGAATAGCGACTCTTCATCCTGCTCAACCGCTTCATCTTCAAAGAATGCCAATGCGCGACTGGCATCCAGGCCTTCATAGTTCAGCAGGCTACGGCGGCTATCCACCACCCCGGCCAGCAGGAATTCAAAGCCGGTACGGGCGGAAAGCGTGCTCTGCTCGCGCGCGAACAACTCCAGCCAGCGGGAACCGATATTGCCTTTGCCGAACAGCACCAGACCGATGCGTTTTTCAGCACGGAACACGGAATGATGCAGCCCCTGAATCAGGCTCTCGGTTGGGCCGGCGCGCAGTACCGCCACCAGGCTGATACCCTCTTCCGATTGCCAGGTAAACTCTACCGGCTGCCCTTTCAATTGCTGCCAGAAACGGTGGCAGTGCAATGGATTGCGGGTCACGCCCGCGCCGACCATCGCGACCAGCGCCAGCTTCTGGCGCAGACGCAGCTCGCCCGGCAGGCCCGCCTCGTCCAGCAGCTTCAGCGCGCTATCGGCCACCTCAGAGGTGTAACAGAACTGCAGCAGCTTACGGTCGGCATGCACGCCCACCGCCAGCGGGCGCAGCTGCGCGCGTTTGAAAATCTGATCCAGCTCTTTATGCGCCAGCTTGAAATCCTGCCCGGCAGGCACCTGGAATTCAATCAGGCAGACGTCGTCGTGACTGGTGACAATACGCGCGCCGGTGCCGGATGCCAGCACGCGCTCAATGCGCGTCGAACCCTGGTCGGGGGTGTAGCTGCAGCGCAGCTGTAAATCGATATCGCTGCCGGAAACCGGCTGTAGCGTACGCGCGTGCAGTACCGGCGCCGCCAGGCGAGCCAGCTCGCTGGCTTCATCAAGACGCAGCAGCGGCAGCAGGCATGCATCTTTCACTTTACGCGGGTCGGCGCTGTAAACCCCGGCCACATCGCTCCAGATGGTGACGCGGGAGACCCCAGCCAGCGCGCCAATTTGGGTGGCGGAGTAGTCGGAACCGTTACGGCCCAGCAGTACGGTTTCCCCGGCATTGTTACGAGCGATAAAGCCGGTCACCACCAGCCGTTTGTTGGGGTGCTGCGCCATCAACTGTTGTAACAACGGGTAGGACAAGCCTTCATCAACCTGCGGCTGCGCGGCACGTTCCGCGCGCAGGAAAGCGCGCGCGTCCAGCCAGGCGGCTTCAACGCCAAGGTGGTTCAGTACCGCCGCCATCAGGCGCGCGGACCACACTTCGCCATGGCCGACAACTTCGGCATATACCGCATCGGTGACGCCGCTATCCAGCAGACCCGCCAGACGTTCAAGATCGTGAATAAACGTCGCGATCAGCGCGTCAGCGGCGTCCGCCGGCAACAGGCCGGCGATCAGATCCATTTGATAGCGACGCAGCGCTTGTTGCACCTGATGCGCAGAAAGACGATCGGTCTGGCTTAGCTGCAGCCAGCTAATCAGCTGGTTGGTGGTGCTACCGGCGGCTGAGACGACCATCATATCGCCTGCCTGCGCATAGTCCGTCATGATCCCGGCGACGCGCAGGTAACATTTCGCATCCGCTAAACTACTCCCACCAAATTTGTGCAGCTGACGACCCTTCGCCCCTGCCTGCGCAATCACACTCATCTTTATTCCTCGTTTGCTGCCCGGAAGCCATTTTCCAGGTCGGCAATTAAATCTTCACCATCTTCAATACCGGTCGAAATACGCAGGAGCGTTTCCGAGATCCCTGCCGCCGCACGCGCTTCCGGCGCCATGCCCGCATGCGTCATCGTCGCCGCATGGGAAATCAGGCTCTCAACGCCCCCCAACGATTCCGCCAGCGTAAAGAGCGATAAACCGCTCAAGAAGCGACGCAGCGTCTGCTCATCGCCATCGAGCTCGAAGCTTAGCATCGCTCCAAAACCTTTTTGCTGACGCGCTGCAATCTCGTGCCCCTGATTCTCCGGCAGGGACGGATGATACAGCTTTTTCACCAGCGGCTGGGTTTTCAGATAGTCGACTATCGCCTGCGCGTTGCGCTGCGCCACTTCCATTCGCGGAGAAAGGGTACGCAAACCACGCAATAACAGATAGCTATCAAACGCCCCGCCGGTGACGCCGATATTATTCGCCCACCATGCCAGTTCGGTGACAGTTTCAGGATCGTTGGCAATCACCACCCCGGCGACCACGTCAGAGTGGCCATTGAGATATTTGGTGCACGAATGCAACACCAGATCGGCGCCCAGCGCCAGCGGATTTTGCAACGCTGGGCTCAGGAAGGTGTTATCCACCACGCTCACTGCGCCGGCTTCACGCGCCAGCCCGCAGATTTTCGCAATATCGACCACCCGCAGCAATGGGTTGCTCGGGCTTTCGACCAGCACCAGCTTCGGTTGTTCCGCTAATGCTTCACGTAATGCCTGCTCATCGCTTTGATCGACAAAGCGCACGCGATAGCAGCCGCGTTTCGCCAGGCTGTCAAACAGACGATAGCTGCCGCCATAACAGTCGTGCGGCGCCACCAGCAGATCGCCCGGTTTCAGGAACACCGTGGTCACCAGCAGGATAGCCGACATTCCGGTATTGGTCAGTACCGCGCCCGCGCCGCCTTCCAGTTCCGCCAGCGCGCGCTGTACGACATCGCGAGTCGGGTTGCCGCGACGGGAATAATCGTGGGCGCGAGGTTCATTGAAACCGGTGAAATTATAGGTGCTGGAGAGGTGAATCGGCGGGACAACGCAACCGTACTGTTCGTCGTCATTTAAACCGCTACGCACTGCAATGGTGGCCTGTTTACGCGTCATGTTTGGACAGTTCCTGGGCTGTTCGGTGAGAAGTCAGGCCTCAGAGTAATCATTGTCACAATAGACGTCAATACATCTGGACATCTAAACTTCTTTGCGTATAGATTGAGCAAAAGACAAATAGCCGTTAAAATTATATGCATTAGCGCACGTCGGCGGCGGCTTATCTCATGTCGGAAAGCGCGCTCATACGGTAAACTACGCGCAATTATGGCCGGGCGTAATGTTCTGGCCCTTAACTAATAAACAGAGGATTAAGGTATCTCATGGCTGAATGGAGCGGCGAATATATCAGCCCATACGCTGAGCACGGTAAGAAGAGTGAGCAAGTAAAAAAAATTACGGTTTCCATTCCTCTGAAGGTGTTAAAGATCCTCACCGATGAACGCACGCGTCGTCAGGTGAACAACCTGCGTCACGCCACGAATAGCGAACTGCTGTGCGAGGCGTTCCTGCATGCCTTTACCGGTCAACCGTTACCTAACGATGAAGACCTGCGTAAAGAGCGCAGCGATGAAATCCCGGAAGCGGCGAAAGAGATTATGCGTGAACTGGGTATCGACCCGGATACGTGGGAATACTAAGACATAAAAAAAGCGGAAGATATCTTCCGCTTTTTTTATCCCTCGGCCTGGCCAGACGAAGGATACAAAAAAGCCGCCCTGAGGCGGCTCTTTCTGGCAACTTACTTGCTGCCCGGGATGCTGAAGCGCTTGTTGAAGCGGTCAACACGGCCACCGGTAGCAACATCACGCTGTTTGCCGGTGTAGAACGGGTGGCATTTACCGCACACGTCGAGGTTCAGGTCGTGACCAACGGTGGAACGGATTTTCATGACATTACCGCAAGAACAGGTAGCAGTAATTTCTTCGTAATTTGGGTGAATACCTTTTTTCATGGGAGAACCTCAGTTAAGGCCGCGTCGCTCTTCCAGCCCTAACGCCAGACACCACGCGATATTAATAATTTCCCGACGACCTTCGCACAGCTGGCGCATACCAGCTTAACGAATTTCCCGGGTTTTGGGATGTTTGATGCGGCATAAAGCGCACCAAAGGCGGCGAATCATACAGAATTTGACCAGCAGATGCAAACTTATCCGCGTCGCCTTCGGTAATGTGTATACTATCCCGCCAGATTTCAAGTCAGGAAGATTCCATGTCCGTCGCTCATGTCGCCCTGCCCGTTCCGCTGCCCCGCACCTTTGACTATTTGTTGCCTGAAGGCATCCTGGTCAAAGCAGGCTGTCGCGTACGCGTGCCGTTCGGCAAACAGGAGCGAATCGGTATCGTGGTGTCGGTCAGCGAGCGTAGCGAACTCCCGCTCGCCGAACTCAAACCGGTCGCCGAAGCGCTGGATAGCGAACCGGTTTTTTCCTCTACCGTCTGGCGCATGTTGCTATGGGCCGCGGATTACTATCATCATCCCATCGGCGATGTGCTGTTCCACGCGCTGCCGATTATGCTGCGCCAGGGCAAACCGGCCAGCGCCGCGCCAATGTGGTACTGGTTTGCGACGGAACAGGGACAAGCGCTGGATATCAACAGCCTTAAACGCTCGCCGAAACAGCAGCAGGCGCTGGCAGCGCTGCGCCAGGGCAAAATCTGGCGCAATCAGGTCGCAGAACTTGAATTCAATGACGCGGCGCTACAGGCGCTGCGCGGAAAAGGGCTGGCGGAATTGGCCAGCGAATCCCCAGCCATTAGCGATTGGCGGACCAGCTTCGCGGTGCCCGGCGAACGGCTGCGCCTGAATACCGAGCAGGCGACCGCCGTCGGGGCAATTCATAGCGCCTCGGACCGTTTCTCCGCCTGGCTGCTGGCGGGTATTACCGGCTCAGGGAAAACGGAAGTCTATCTGAGCGTGCTGGAGAACGTGCTGGCGCAGGGTCGGCAGGCGCTGGTAATGGTGCCGGAAATCGGCCTGACGCCGCAGACTATCGCCCGCTTCCGCCAGCGTTTTAACGCTCCGGTGGAGGTCCTGCATTCGGGTCTCAACGACAGCGAGCGCCTCGCATCATGGTTAAAGGCGAAAAATGGCGAAGCGGCGATCGTCATCGGCACCCGCTCGTCGCTGTTTACACCGTTTAAAGACCTCGGCGTTATTGTCATCGACGAAGAACACGATAGCTCCTATAAACAACAGGAAGGCTGGCGTTATCACGCTCGCGACCTGGCGGTATGGCGCGCCCATAGCGAACAGATCCCGATTATCCTCGGCTCGGCAACCCCGGCGCTGGAGACGCTCTATAACGTACGCCAGCGTAAGTACCGTGAGTTAAAGCTGACGAAACGCGCGGGCAATGCCCGTCCGGCACAGCAGCACGTGCTGGATTTAAAAGGCCAGCAGTTGCAGGCGGGCCTATCGCCTGCGCTGATTAACCGCATGCGACAGCATCTGCAGGCCGACAATCAGGTGATCCTGTTTTTGAACCGCCGCGGTTTCGCCCCGGCGCTACTGTGCCACGACTGCGGCTGGATAGCGGAGTGCCCGCGCTGCGATAGTTACTACACCCTGCATCAGGCGCAGCACCATCTGCGCTGCCACCACTGCGACAGCCAGCGCCCCATTCCACGCCAATGTCCTTCCTGCGGATCGACACACCTGGTGCCAGTGGGTCTCGGGACTGAACAGCTGGAGCAGGCTCTGGCGCCGATGTTCCCTGATGTACCAATCTCACGTATCGACCGCGATACCACCAGCCGTAAAGGGGCGCTGGAGCAATATCTTGCCGACGTCCATCGCGGCGGCGCGCGCATTCTGATTGGCACCCAAATGCTGGCTAAGGGACATCATTTCCCGGACGTCACCCTGGTGTCGCTGCTGGATGTCGACGGCGCGCTGTTTTCCGCCGATTTCCGCTCGGCGGAGCGTTTTGCCCAGCTCTATACCCAGGTCTCCGGCCGCGCCGGGCGCGCGGGCAAACAGGGTGAAGTAATCCTGCAAACCCACCATCCGGAACACCCGCTGCTGCAGACCCTGCTGTATAAAGGCTACGATGCGTTTGCCGAGCAGGCGCTGGCGGAACGGCAAACCATGCAGCTACCGCCGTGGACCAGTCACGTGCTGATCCGCGCCGAAGACCATAATAACCAGCAGGCGCCGCTGTTTTTACAGCAGTTACGTAACCTGCTGCAGGCCAGCCCGCTAGCCGATGATAAACTGTGGGTACTCGGCCCGGTTCCCGCGCTGGCGCCAAAGCGCGGCGGTCGCTGGCGCTGGCAAATTCTGCTGCAGCACCCTTCCCGCATACGTCTACAGCATATCGTCAGCGGTACGCTGGCGTTGATAAACATCTTGCCGGAAGCGCGTAAAGTGAAGTGGGTGCTGGATGTCGATCCTATTGAAGGCTAAGTCTTCTCTTGCGAGGCGGATCGAAAAATTCAACAACCGTCACGTTTTTCATGAAAATTCTGTAACTCTCAGGCTGTACTATCTGTTAAAAATGTTGCTGATGTCAGCACGCAAGGGATGTGTCTGCGCAGTCAGCGAGGAGAAACCAGGTGAAGCCCAAAAAACAAATGGTTGCCGCCACCATGAAAGACGTCGCCCTGAAGGCAAACGTTTCAACGGCAACCGTATCCCGTGCGCTAATGAATCCCGACAAAGTGTCGCAGGCAACCCGCAGTCGGGTGGAGCAGGCGGCGCAGGAAGTCGGCTATTTACCGCAATCGCTCGGGCGTAACATGAAACGCAATGAGTCGCGGACGATCCTTGTGATCGTGCCGGATATTTGCGATCCCTTCTTCAGTGAGGTGATTCGCGGCATTGAAGTGACCGCCGCCGACGAAGGCTATCTGGTGCTGATCGGCGATTGCGCCCATCAGAATCAGAAAGAAAAAACCTTTATTGATCTCATTATCACCAAACAAATTGACGGTATGGTGCTGCTGAGCTCGCGCCTGCCGTTCGACGCCAGCGTCGAAGAGCAGCGTAATTTGCCGCCGATGGTCATGTCGAACGAGTTTGCGCCGGAGCTGGAGCTCCCTACCGTGCATATCGATAACCTGACCGCCGCGTTTAATGCCGTTAATTATCTCCACGAACTGGGGCATCAACGTATCGGCTGTATCGCCGGGCCGGAGGATATGCCGCTGTGCCATTACCGGCTGCAGGGATACGTTCAGGCGCTGCGCCGCAGCGGTATCACCGTCGATCCGCACTACATCGCCCGCGGCAACTTTACCTTTGAAGCCGGGGCCAACGCACTGGAGCAACTGCTGGCGCAGCCGGTGCCGCCGACCGCGGTCTTTTGCCATAGCGACGTTATGGCGCTGGGCGCGTTGTCGCTGGCCAAACGTCGCGGCCTGAGGGTGCCGGAAGATTTATCGATTGTTGGGTTTGATAACATCGCGTTGTCTGAATTTTGCGATCCACCGTTAACCACCGTTTCACAGCCGCGTTTTGATATCGGCCGTGAAGGAATGCTGCTTTTACTCGAGCAAATGCAGGGCCGTAACGTCAACAGCGGCTCGCGTCTGCTCGATTGCGAACTGATCGTTCGCGGCAGTACGCAAAAAATCAGACGATAACCATCAGGCTTTCGGGCCTGCTCTTCTGGTCAAAGGCCCGCCGCTTAAGTAACATGGCGGGCTGACGAACGAATATAAGACAGCGAAACGATAGTGGCACAACGAGATTATGTACGCCGCAGCCAACCGGCTCCTTCGCGGCGCAAAAAGAGCAGCTCCCGAAGCTCAAGGAACAAGCAAAGCAGCCTTCCGGCGATTTCACCGACTATGGTTGCGATCGCAGCGGCCGTGCTGGTGGCCTTTATCGGTGGTCTGTATTTCATTACCCATCACAAGAAAGAAGAAGCGGAAGCGCTGCAGAACCGTCAGGCGGCAGGCAATGGTCTCCCGCCGAAGCCGGAAGAGCGTTGGCGCTATATTAAAGAGCTGGAAAGCCGCCAGCCTGGTGTTCGCGCGCCGACTGAGCCAACCGCCGGAGGCGAAGTGATGAAACCCGAGCAGCTTACCGACGAGCAGCGCCAGTTGCTGGCGCAAATGCAGGCGGATATGCGTCAGCAGCCCACGCAGCTGACCGAAGTGCCGTGGAACGAACAAACGCCGGCGCAGCGTCAGCAGACGCTGCAGCGTCAACGTCTGGCACAACAGCAGCAGCAGGCGCAGCAGCAACAGTGGGCACAGACTCAGCAGCAAACTGCGCAGCAACAGCCGCGCGTCCAGCAGCCGAAGCCGGTGCAGCAACAGCAGCCGAAGCAAACCGCGTCCAACCAGCAGCCGTACCAGGATCTGCTGCAGACGCCGGCGCATAACACCACCGCGCAACCGAAAAGCCAGGCCGCCGCGCCGGTCGCCCGCATGGAGGAAGCGCCGAAAGCCGCAGCCGCCGAAAAGAAAGACGATCGTAGCTGGATGGTTCAGTGTGGTTCCTTTAAAGGCGCTGAGCAGGCCGAAACCGTACGCGCTCAGTTGGCCTTTGAGGGCTTTGCTTCGCATATCACCACCAACAACGGCTGGAACCGGGTGGTGATTGGGCCGCTGAAAGGCAAAGAGAACGCCAACGATATGATCAACCGTCTCAAGATGGCCGGGCACGCAAACTGCATTCGTCTCGCCGCCAGGGGTTGAAACCCCAAAAATCCCCCCCATCTATAATTGCATTCTGCCCCGCGTAACGCGCGGGGCCCCTATTCCGCTTTTGCAACCAAGGGGTCTGCTCGTGACAACAATAGTTAGTGTTCGCCGTAACGGCCATGTCGTTATCGCCGGTGATGGCCAGGCCACGCTGGGCAACACCGTGATGAAAGGCAACGTGAAGAAAGTGCGTCGTCTGTACAACGACAAAGTGATCGCTGGTTTCGCTGGCGGCACCGCTGACGCCTTCACCCTGTTCGAACTTTTCGAACGTAAGCTCGAGATGCATCAGGGCCATCTGGTGAAAGCCGCCGTTGAGCTGGCGAAAGACTGGCGTACCGACCGCATGCTGCGCAAACTGGAAGCGTTGCTCGCCGTCGCTGACGAAAATGCGTCGCTTATCATCACCGGTAACGGCGACGTGGTTCAGCCAGAAAACGATTTGATTGCGATTGGCTCCGGCGGGCCATATGCCCAGGCCGCCGCTCGCGCGCTGCTGGAAAACACCGAAATGGGCGCTCGCGACATCGCCGAGAAAGCGTTGGATATTGCAGGGGATATCTGCATCTATACCAACCACTTCCACACCATCGAAGAATTACCTTCTAAAGCGTAAGGATCTCCCATGTCTGAAATGACCCCACGCGAAATTGTCAGCGAACTGGACAAACATATTATCGGCCAGGACGCAGCCAAGCGTTCTGTTGCTATCGCCCTGCGTAACCGCTGGCGCCGTATGCAGCTTAATGAAGAGCTGCGTCATGAAGTCACACCGAAAAACATTCTGATGATTGGCCCGACCGGCGTCGGTAAAACCGAAATCGCCCGTCGTCTGGCGAAACTGGCCAACGCGCCGTTCATCAAAGTTGAAGCGACCAAGTTCACCGAAGTGGGCTATGTTGGTAAAGAAGTGGACTCTATCATCCGCGATCTGACCGACGCCGCGATCAAAATGGTTCGCATGCAGTCCATCGATAAAAACCGCTATCGCGCCGAAGAAATGGCCGAAGAGCGTATCCTCGACGTGCTGATCCCGCCGGCGAAAAACAACTGGGGCCAGGCTGAACAGCCGCAGGAGCCTTCAGCTGCGCGTCAGGCATTCCGCAAGAAATTGCGCGAAGGCCAGCTTGACGACAAAGAGATCGAAATCGACCTCGCCGCGGCGCCAATGGGCGTTGAAATCATGTCCCCTCCGGGCATGGAAGAGATGACCAGCCAGCTGCAGTCCATGTTCCAGAACCTGGGCGGCCAGAAACAGAAACCGCGTAAGCTGAAAATTAAAGACGCGATGAAGCTGCTTATCGAAGAAGAAGCGGCGAAGCTGGTTAACCCGGAAGAACTGAAGCAAGAAGCTATCGACGCCGTTGAACAGCACGGTATCGTGTTTATCGACGAAATCGACAAAATCTGTAAGCGCGGCGGCAACTCCTCCGGCCCGGATGTGTCTCGTGAAGGCGTTCAGCGCGACCTGCTGCCGCTGGTTGAAGGCTGCACCGTCTCCACTAAACATGGGATGGTGAAAACCGATCACATTCTGTTTATCGCCTCCGGCGCGTTCCAGGTCGCCAGCCCATCAGATTTGATCCCGGAACTGCAGGGCCGTCTGCCGATCCGCGTTGAGCTGAAAGCGCTGACCACCCATGATTTCGAACGTATTCTGACCGAGCCGAATGCTTCCATCACCGTGCAGTACAAAGCGCTGATGGCCACCGAAGGCGTGAATATCGAATTCACCGAAGATGGTATCAAGCGTATCGCTCAGGCCGCATGGCAGGTTAACGAAACCACCGAAAACATCGGCGCGCGTCGCCTGCACACGGTGCTGGAACGTCTGATCGAAGATATCTCTTATGATGCCAGCGAAATGAACGGCCAGACGGTGACCATCGACGGTGATTATGTCGGTAAACACCTGGATGTTCTGGTGGCAGATGAAGATCTGAGCCGTTTTATCCTATAATCCGGTTCAATGCATTTTCATCACACACGATGGGGCTATGATAGCCCCATTTTTTTGGCTGAAAGAAATGACTGAACAACCGATAACACGCACCAGGGCCTGGCTTGAAAGCCTGCGTCCCAAAACATTACCTCTGGCGTTCGCCGCTATCGTCGTCGGCACCGCGTTGGCGTGGCAGCAAGGCCACTTCGATCCGCTGGTCGCGCTGCTGGCGCTCATCACCGCCGGTTTGCTGCAAATTTTATCTAATCTCGCCAATGATTATGGCGACGCCGTTAAAGGCAGCGATAAACCTGACCGTATCGGGCCGCTGCGCGGAATGCAAAAAGGCGCCATCACCCAATCGCAGATGAAACGCGCGCTGATCGTAACGGTAGCGCTGATTTGCCTTTCCGGCCTGGCGTTGCTGTTCTCCGCCTGGCAGACAATGGCGGATTTCATCGGCTTTATGGTGCTCGGCGGGTTGTCGATTATCGCGGCTATCACTTATACCGTTGGCACGCGTCCTTATGGCTATATTGGCCTTGGCGATATCTCGGTGCTGGTTTTCTTCGGCTGGCTGAGCGTTGTCGGCAGTTGGTATCTACAGGCGCACAGCATCGACGCGGTTATTTTCCTGCCCGCTACCGCCAGTGGCCTGCTGGCCGCCGCGGTGCTGAATATCAATAACCTGCGCGATATCGATAGCGACCGTCAGAACGGTAAAAATACGCTGGCGGTCCGTCTGGGGCCGGTGAACGCCCGCCGTTATCACAGCGTCCTGCTGCTCGGCGCTCCGCTGTGCCTGGCGCTGTTTAACCTGCTGGCGCTGCGCAGCCTGTGGGGCTGGCTGTTTATTCTCGCCATTCCGCTACTGGTGAAACAGGCGCGTTTCGTCATGCGTGAGCGCGAACCGGTGGCGATGCGTCCGATGCTCGAACGCACGGTCAAAGCGGCATTATTAACCAACCTGCTGTTTGTCATCGGGATTATCGGCAGTAAGCTGGCGGCATAACTGACAAATATCAATTAACAATTGATGATTTTGCAAACAATGCAGTTCACGGGATATACTAAAAATTCTCGCAGCAACTGAACGTTAAGCCTATGAAATACGATACTTCCGAGCTTTGCGACATCTACCAGGAAGATGTCAATGTCGTGGAACCGCTGTTTTCCAACTTTGGAGGGCGGTCGTCGTTTGGTGGACAGATCATTACGGTAAAATGTTTCGAGGATAACGGGTTGCTCTACGATCTGCTCGAGCAGAATGGCCGTGGTCATATTCTCCTTATCGACGGCGGCGGTTCCGTACGACGCGCGTTAATTGACGCAGACCTGGCGCGTCTGGCGGTACAGAACGAATGGGAAGGGCTGGTGGTCTATGGCGCGGTGCGCCAGGTTGACGACCTGGAAGATTTAGATATCGGTATCCAGGCGTTAGCCGCCATTCCTGTGGCCGCTGCTGGGGAAGGTATCGGCGAAAGCGACGTTCGCGTCAACTTCGGCGGCGTTACCTTCTTCTCCGGCGATCATCTGTATGCTGACAATACCGGTATCATCCTTTCCGAGGATGCGCTGGATATCGAATAACGCTCCGGCTACGCCGTAATAAAAAAGGCCTTCTCAGTGAGAAGGCCTTTTTGTTATGCCGAGAAACTTAGTACAGTTTCTTCGCGCAATCCATCCAGTCAGACTTGAACGGACGCTTCATATTTTCGATAGCATCGATGATGTCGTGGTGAACCAGCTTCTCATTCTGGATACCAACACAGCGGCCGCCAAAGCCCTGCAGCAGCAGTTCAATGGCATATGCGCCCATACGGGAGGCCAGAATACGGTCGTAAGGAACCGGAGAGCCGCCGCGCTGAATGTGACCCAGCACGGTCGCACGAGTTTCACGGCCCGTTTCTTTCTCAATGAAGCTCGCCAGTTCGTCAACGTCGCACATGTGCTCGGTGATGGCCACGATCGCGTGTTTCTTACCTTTCGCGATGCCAGCTTTGATTTCGGCCACCAGATCGTCGCGGGTATATTCTACTTCCGGCACCATGATGAACTCACAGCCGCCGGCAATCGCCGCCGCCAGAGTCAGATCGCCACAGTAGCGGCCCATCACTTCCACCACAGAGATACGCTGGTGCGAAGAGGAGGTGTCACGCAGGCGGTCAATCGCTTCAACAACGGTGCTCAGCGCGGTAAAGAAACCGATGGTGTAGTCAGTACCTTTGATGTCGTTGTCGATGGTGCCCGGCAGGCCGATGCAAGGGAAACCCATCTCGGTCAGACGCATCGCACCCATATAGGAACCGTCGCCGCCGATAACAACCAGCGCGTCCAGGCCGCGCTTTTTCATATTTTCAATGGCGACAGCGCGAATATGCTCTTCGCGGAATTCCGGGAAGCGAGCGGAACCGAGGAAGGTACCGCCACGGTTGATCATGTCGGACACGCTGTAACGGTCAAGCTGAACCATACGATCTTCATACAGGCCGAGGTAACCGTCATAGATTCCAAAAACTTCCAGACCTTCCGTTAATGCCGCGCGCACAACGCCGCGAATTGCTGCGTTCATGCCCGGCGCATCACCGCCACTTGTCAACACACCGATTTTCTTAATCATGACTACCTCTGAACTTAGGAAGCAAAAAATAATCCTGTTGCCTGAAGCGCTCCCATACCAGGAGTGCACGACGATAATTGCAATAGTATATCAAACGCTTCTGGCTGAATTGATTCAGGTCAGACCAAATGGCGGTAATTTATACAAAAAATGCCTACCCGCCCCACATTTTTACATCGAGTTTACAGACTATAACCGAAAGCTCAAAAAACGCCCTGCCGCGCCGGCGGCACCACAGAACAGGGATCCTGATGGATGATGACATCCGATCCCGGGAAACGGCGCAAAATAGCCTGCTCCACCTGGTCGGCAATCACGTGTGCCTGTACCAGAGGGAGGTTATCTTCCATTTCCAAATGTATTTGAATAAAGCGAGTCGGCCCTGACTGCCGCGTTCGTAGATCGTGCGCGCCGCTGACGCCGGGCCAGCTATTCACGATACTGATGATTTCCTGACGTTCCTCATCCGGAAGCGCGCGGTCTAATAACGATTGCACCGCGTCGTAACCCATACGCAGCGCGCTATATAAAATATAGATGCCAATCCCTAATGCAAACAGCGCATCGGCGCGGTGCCAGCCGTACCAGGAGAGGCCGAGGGCGATAAGAATAGCGCCGTTCATCATAACATCAGACTGATAATGAAGCATATCCGCACGCACGGCCTGGCTCTGGGTTTTTCTGACCACCCAGCGCTGAAAGGTCACCAGCATCAGGGTGCTTATCAAGGCAATCAGCGTTACCACCATCCCGACGCCTGCCGCCTGCATCGGTTCAGGGCGAATCAGATGCTGGATCCCGGTCAGGAACAGAAACAACGCCGAACCGGAAATAAACATGCTCTGCGCCAGCGCCGCCAGCGATTCCGCTTTCCCATGGCCAAAAGTATGTTCTTCATCAGCGGGTTGTAGCGAGTAACGCACCACCAGCAGGTTGGTCAGCGAGGCGGCAATATCCACCAACGAATCCACCAGCGCCGCCAGAATACTCACCGAACCGGTATACCACCACGCAAAAATTTTGATCAAAAGTAACACGGAGGCCATCGCCGTCGCGGCAATAGCCGCGCGACTCACCAGCCGCCCATAAGATTGATTCATAAACGCTCCTTTTCCGGCGATGCGCTTAGTATAACCTGAACTTTTACCCGTAAGATGAACGGGCATGCGGCGGCTGAGGCGAAAAAAAGACAAAAAAAAACCCCCACATCATGTGGGGGAAGACAGGGATGGTGTCTATGGCAAGGAAAACAGGGTTTGTTACTTGGGTTGCACGGTACTGCTACTACTGGAAAGCATCATGGCTGAGCCTTTCTGCATCCTTGCAACCTCACGCAACTGATCCATACGCTGCTGGTGCTTAGCATTTAAAACCGCTTGCTGCTCAGGGGTTAGCAGGTGATACATCTGGTTGCGGACTTTCGCCATTTCTACCTGGCGGGCAACCTGTTCCTGCGCCATCTTTTCTGCCTGAGCGCGCACAGCGCTTTCATCAAATTTATCTGCGGTGACAAGGCTATGCATTGTCTCCAGTTCGCTAACATTAACAGGGAGCCGGTCATGGCGCGCCCGTTGCATAAGATCCCGTAACTGCTGTCGTTGCTGTTCGGTTAGACTTATGCCGTCAAACATATGGCTCTGGCCGCTGCGCTGGGCTCCCTCTTCACCGTGGAGCCAGTTAACGCCGGTAACGACTTCAGCTGCTTGGCTAGTAGCACTTAGCGCCAGCGTTGAGGCCATGACGGCAGCGATAACATTGCGCATCACATACTCCCAAAACGTTTGTGTCGCGATTCAACGAGAGACAGTTTACGATTCAGGCTGCAAACATGCGTCAGGGGGTGTAAAACAACGTAAAGTCATGGATTAGCGAGCCTTGATGACGTAATTTCTGCCTCGGAGGTATTTAAACAATGAATAAAATCCTGTTAGTTGATGATGACCGGGAGCTCACCTCCCTGTTAAAAGAGCTGCTCGATATGGAAGGTTTTAATGTGCTCGTTGCCCATGACGGTGAACAGGCGCTGGCGCTTCTTGACGACAGCATTGATCTCCTTTTGCTTGATGTGATGATGCCGAAGAAAAACGGTATCGACACGCTTAAAGAATTACGTCAGACACACCAGACCCCGGTTATCATGCTAACGGCGCGCGGAAGCGAGCTGGATCGCGTTCTCGGCCTCGAACTCGGGGCGGATGACTATTTGCCTAAGCCGTTTAACGATCGCGAGCTGGTGGCGCGTATACGCGCGATTCTGCGTCGCTCCCACTGGAGCGAGCAGCAGCAGACTACCGAATCCGGTTCTCCGACCCTGGAAGTGGATGCGTTAAGCCTCAATCCGGGCCGTCAGGAAGCCAATTTTGATGGGCAAACGCTGGAGCTGACCGGCACCGAGTTCACCCTGCTGTATCTGCTGGCGCAGCATCTTGGTCAGGTGGTGTCACGTGAACACTTAAGCCAGGAAGTGTTGGGCAAGCGGCTGACGCCGTTCGACCGCGCTATCGATATGCATATTTCCAACCTGCGGCGTAAGCTGCCGGAGCGCAAAGACGGCCATCCGTGGTTTAAAACATTGCGCGGACGCGGCTATCTGATGGTTTCTGCTTCATGATTGGAAGTTTAACCGCACGCATCTTCGCTATCTTCTGGCTCACGCTGGCGCTGGTGTTGATGCTGGTACTGATGTTGCCCAAGCTGGACTCGCGCCAGATGACCGAGCTGCTGGAAAGCGAGCAACGTCAGGGCATCATGATTGAGCAACACGTCGAGGCCGAACTGGCGAACGACCCGCCGAACGACTTGATGTGGTGGCGACGTCTGTTTCGCGCCATCGATAAGTGGGCACCGCCGGGGCAGCGACTGCTGCTGGTCACCAGCGAAGGCCGCGTGATCGGCGCAGAACGCAACGAAATGCAGATCATTCGTAACTTTATCGGCCAGGCCGATAATGCCGATCATCCGCAGAAGAAGCGTTACGGACGCCTGGAGATGGTCGGCCCGTTTTCCGTCAGGGATGGTGAAGATAATTATCAACTTTATCTCATCCGCCCTGCCAGCACTTCACAATCCGACTTCATCAACCTGCTGTTTGACCGTCCGCTATTACTGCTTATCGTGACGATGCTAGTCAGCGCCCCGCTGCTGCTCTGGCTGGCGTGGAGCCTGGCGAAGCCGGCGCGCAAGTTGAAAAACGCCGCCGACGAAGTTGCCCAGGGTAACCTGCGGCAGCATCCTGAACTGGAAGCCGGTCCGCAGGAGTTTCTGGCCGCCGGGGCCAGCTTCAACCAGATGGTGACCGCGCTTGAGCGAATGATGACCAGCCAGCAGCGGCTGCTGTCGGATATCTCGCACGAGCTACGCACGCCGTTAACCCGTCTGCAGTTAGGCACCGCGTTGCTGCGCCGCCGCAGCGGTGAAAGCAAAGAGCTGGAGCGTATCGAAACCGAAGCGCACCGGCTGGATAGCATGATTAACGACCTGCTGGTGATGTCGCGTAATCAGGCGAAAAACGCGCTGGTCAGCGAGACGGTGAAAGCGAATCAGCTGTGGGGCGAAGTGCTGGACAACGCGGCATTTGAAGCCGAACAGATGGGGAAATCCTTCACCGTTGAGTATCCGCCGGGCCCCTGGCCGCTGTACGGTAACCCTAATGCGCTGGAAAGCGCGCTGGAAAATATCGTGCGCAACGCGCTGCGCTACTCGCACACGAAAATTTCCGTCAGCTTCTCGGTGGATAAAGACGGGATTACGGTCAACGTCGATGATGACGGCCCGGGCGTCAGCCCGGAGGATCGCGAACAGATTTTCCGTCCGTTCTATCGTACCGACGAGGCTCGCGATCGCGAGTCCGGCGGCACCGGTCTGGGGCTGGCGATTGTCGAAACGGCGATTCAGCAACATCGCGGCTGGGTTAAAGCCGACGATAGCCCGCTGGGTGGCCTGCGATTAACAATCTGGCTGCCGCTGTATAAACGAACCTGAGCCTGTCCCGGCTTGCGCTACGCTGAGCCGGGCTACGGGTTGCCACGTTCAATATGGGGGAATTATTTCCCCCATAATCTGGGCGAATTATCCTCGATCTGCCCGCTTAAACGCCGTTTCTGCATGGTTCTGCTCCAGCTTACCGACAGGCCCGCCGCAGATAACAGACGGTGATACTGGTCGTCGTCAAACGGCATATGCCAGGCAATCGCGCCAGCCTCATGCACGCTCACATCGCTTAATCGCGATACCAGCTCCAGCGGCGCATCGCTGGAGACCTGGCCGCCGGCAATAATGCGGTAGAGCCAGCCAACCTTGCCACTGTTCTGCATCAGTTGCGCCATATCGCTAATGCCGAAATGGTAATTCAGTTTGAAGCAGGGAGAGCGCGGCTGAGTGACCTGAATCAGCGCCTCGCCCCAACGAAAGATATCGCCGATATAGACATTTTTTTCCGTTAGTCCTTCGGAAGAAAGGTTCTCACCGAATGCGGGGGCGCAGAACAGATCGGCCTGCTGCGGGAATTCGCCGATCCAGTCGAGGTAATGCTCGCGGGGATAGTGGCACAGCGCGCGATCCGGCCCGCCGTGAATTTTCTTTTCCGCCTGCTCGTCCCCTTCCAGCCCGAGATCGCCGAGCTGCAGCTCGCCATCGACCTGGATTTTGCCAATTGCGCTGGGGCGGCTACCGTCGTAGTCCCTGATTTTGCCGACAAAGACATTCACCGGGTAATGCATTGCTGCTCTCCTTGCTACGGATATAAAAAAAGCGAGTCATCAGACTCGCTTCTCTCTTAGCACAATGCAACCTTATTTTTTGGCGGCAAAACGCGCTGCTGCTTCGTCCCAGTTAACCACGTCCCAGAAGGCTTTGATGTAGTCCGGACGGCGGTTCTGGAATTTCAGGTAGTAAGCGTGTTCCCACACATCCAGGCCGATAATCGGGAAGCCGGAAGCGCCGGAAATGGCTTCGCCCATCAGCGGGGAATCCTGGTTTGCGGTAGAAACGACGGCCAGTTTGTCGCCTTTCAGCACCAGCCATGCCCAGCCGGAACCAAAGCGGGTTGCTGCCGCTTTTTCGAATTCAGCTTTGAAGTTGTCCACGGAACCGAAATCACGCTCGATAGCGGCTTTCAGGTCGCCCTGCAGGGTAGTGCCGGTTTTCAGGCCTTTCCAGAACAGGCTATGGTTAGCGTGGCCGCCCGCGTTGTTACGCAGTACGGTTTTTTTGTCAGCCGGCAGTTGATCCAGTTTGGTGATCAGCTCTTCCGCGGACAGGTTAGCGAATTCCGGCAGGCTTTCCAGCGCTGCGTTAGCGTTGTTAACGTAGGTCTGGTGATGCTTAGTATGATGGATCTCCATCGTCTGCTTGTCGAAATGCGGTTCCAGAGCATCGTAAGCGTACGGCAGGGATGGCAGTGTATAACTCATAATCATCTCCATTATTATCGGGCGGCAGAGGGTGTTAACGCCGCGTAAGCAGTCGGTTCATTATAGTTAATTAAATGATATTGAAAATGATTATCAATGCCGTAGTTTTACTAAGGTTATACCCAAAATAGATACACCCCAGTTTGTGAGCCAAAACAACTCATTAAGCCCCTGATTGCCAGAGTTTCGCCTGGTGTGGCAACAGCTCAAAGGCGTAAAAACTGCGCAATTTTTACACTCATCGCATCGGAGAGAGTCTATCCAACCCAAAAACAGATGAGGGTAAAGGCAATGAATCATGCGATTACGATGGGAATTTTTTGGCATTTAATCGGCGCTGCCAGTGCCGCCTGTTTTTATGCCCCTTTCAAGAAGGTGAAACACTGGTCGTGGGAAACCATGTGGTCGATCGGCGGGATTGTCTCCTGGCTGATTCTGCCGTGGGCGATAAGCGCCATGCTGCTGCCCGATTTCTGGGCCTACTACCGCTCGTTTAGCGCCTCCACGCTGCTGCCGGTGTTTTTGTTCGGCGCGATGTGGGGCATCGGTAACATCAACTATGGCCTGACCATGCGCTATCTGGGTATGTCGATGGGTATCGGTATCGCTATCGGCATTACGCTTATCGTCGGTACCTTAATGACGCCGATCCTCAACGGCCACTTTGATGTGTTGATTCACACCAAAGGCGGACAAATGACCCTGCTCGGCGTGCTGGTAGCGGTGATTGGTGTGGGTATCGTCACCCGCGCCGGCCAGCTTAAAGAGCGCAAAATGGGCATCAAAGCGGAAGAGTTCAACCTGAAAAAAGGGCTGATGCTGGCGGTGATGTGCGGTATTTTCTCCGCCGGCATGTCATTTGCGATGAACGCCGCTAAACCAATGCATGAAGCCGCCGCGGCGCTGGGCGTCGACCCGCTGTATACCGCGCTGCCAAGCTACGTGGTGATCATGGGCGGCGGCGCGCTGGTCAACCTCGGCTTCTGCTTTATTCGCCTCGCTAAAGTGAAGGATTTGTCGCTAAAAGCCGACTTCTCGCTGGCAAAACCGCTTATCATCAGCAACATTCTGCTTTCCGCATTGGGCGGGCTAATGTGGTATCTGCAGTTCTTCTTCTATGCCTGGGGCCACGCCAGTATCCCGGCGCAGTATGACTACATGAGCTGGATGCTGCATATGAGCTTCTACGTACTGTGTGGCGGGCTGGTTGGGCTGGTGCTGAAAGAGTGGAACAACGCCGGACGCCGCCCGGTCAGCGTGCTCAGCCTCGGCTGCGTGGTGATTATCATCGCCGCGAATATCGTCGGCCTGGGAATGGCTAACTGATTTCCCCTTACGCGGCGGCGCGACTGCGCTGCCGCCACTGTCCCGGCGTCATGCCAATTTCCCGATTAAACACCACCGAAAAATAGTTACTGTCCTCAAACCCGCACTGCATGGCGATCTCGCCGATTAGCCGCTCGGTATGCTGCAGTAAATACTGCGCATGGCAGATCCGCAGCTGGCGCAAATAGTGAGTTATCGTCATTCCCGTTTGCTGGCGAAACTGCTGGCGTAACGCGCGTTCGCTGCAGCCTTCATGCAGACAGAAGCTATCCAGATTAAAGGGGCGATTCAGACTTCCGGCCAGCGCCGTTAGCAGTTTGTCGAGCAGAGTTTCGCTTTGCGTCGCCGCCAGATTATCAGTGGCGTAGCGATAGCGCTGGAGCGTTAGCGCCAGTTGGGCAAACAGCAGTTCCGCCATGCTGTCCGCCTGCGCATCCTGCCGCGCGCTTTCGTGTTCCAGCTGGTTAATCACCTGCCTGACCTGCGCCATGCCGCTGCTGCCGATCCGCCAGTGCGGCTGCCAGGTCGTGCCGAATAATCCCGGAATATGCGCCGCCCAGTCAAAATTGAGCCGCAGTCGATCCGGGCAATAAATAATATTCTGCAGCACCAGGTCGTTGACCGAAGCATAAGAGTGTTTATCTTCCGCGCGGATATAAAAGAGATCGCCGCGGGTAATCCGCCACGGGCGATCGTTGAGGATATGCAGGCCGTTGCCGCGCCACACCAGCACCAGCTCGCAAAATTCATGGGTATGCTCGGCGAAGACGTTTTGCGGGTAGCGGTCAGCCACCGCGACCGCCTGCGAGGGGGAGGCAAAAAACTCATCTTTGCGAAGCACCAGCTGACCTGCCACAACTCTTACTCCCGACGCGGAAACCAACCATTATTCGCATTTTGGTGAGGCAATACGTTGACTCTTCTCGCGTTACTGAAGAATAGCGTCGCGCCCCTGGCGAATATCGCGCGGCGACCAGTCGAATTCACGGCGAAATAGCGTCGAAAAATGGTTACTGTCGCCAAAACCGCAGCGATAAGCGATTTCTGTCACGCTATCATCGCTGTGGCGCAGCAGGTGCCGCGCCTTCATCAGGCGCACCCGGTTGAGATAGCGCTGGGGCGTCAGCCCGGTTTGCAGCTTTAACTGACGATGCAGGGTGCGTAAAGAGAGCGAAAACTGTGCCGCCACCTCCTCCCAGCATATCTCTTCGGCAAAATGGTCTTCCAGCCAGGCCATTAGTTGATTCAGCCGCGCCTCGTGGTTGCCGGCGCCTTCCGCCAGGCTGTTGCTGTGCAGTAGCACCAGTAGCTGCATAAAAAGGATTTCACGGCTGGCGATGGTATGGGGTTCGATGCCCTGCCCGACCTTTTCCATCTGGCCGACGATTTGCCGCACCTGCTGCAGTACCGTTTGGTTGACCCGCCAGTGTGACAGATAGTTGCCGTCCTGCTCCTGCGGCAGCAGCTGGTTCACGCCGGTCAGAAAACGAAAAGCATCCGGCGCGCGGTAGAGCACGTTGGTCAGGCATAGGTTATTGGTGTGTTCGTAAAGATGGCGATCGTGATCGCGAATAAAGCAGACCGAACCGCCGCTGATGGTATAGGGCTGGCCGTTGAAAACGTGAATGCCCGTACCCTGTTCAACGATGACAATCTCATGAAAATCATGGTGATGTTCTGGAAAGGCCGCTTGAGGAAGGCGCGGTTCAATCGCCACCGCCGAGACGCCGGCCTTAAAGAAATCCGTACTGTGCAACACGGTCATAGCAGCCTCCACGAATGAGAAAAATTATCAACCGTCGCCGCAAATAGTAATTAAGGGCCGGCAATCCGGCCTTCAATTTTTGACCGTGAACCGCGTAAAACCTGCCGTTTTTTCAAGAACCAGCCGGAAATTTCCGGAACTGCGGCCAACATCACACCGCGCCTCGCGCCGCCCATAAAACGAAACTGTGACGCTTCTCACGGTCACCTTTGCTGTGTTGCCAGCCGTCCGTTTTCGCTGTCAGTAGCGAGAAGGTGACGCAGAGACGCCTTTTTTAGACTGCCTGTAATGATTTTAAGAAGGGTCGTGCCATGAGTATTCGTCATTGTGTCGCCGTTGATTTAGGCGCATCCAGCGGTCGGGTCATGCTCGCGAATTATGCAACCGCGACGCGATCGCTGACGCTGCGCGAGGTTCATCGTTTCACCAACCGCCTCCTGAAAGTGGGCGGCTACGATTGCTGGGATATCGATAGCCTGGAAGCGGAAATTCGCCGTGGGCTGGTGAAAGTGTGCGAACAGGGGATCCTGATCGACAGTATCGGCATCGACACCTGGGGCGTTGATTTCGTCTTGCTGGATAAGCACGGCCAGCGCGTCGGCCTGCCGGTTTCCTATCGCGATAGCCGCACTCACGGCCTGATGGCGCAGGCAATCGAACACCTCGGCCGCGCCAATATCTACTGCCGCAGCGGCATCCAATTTCTGCCGTTCAACACCCTTTATCAGCTGCGGGCGCTGGTCAGCCAGCAGCCGACGCTGGTGGAACAGGTCGCCCATGCGCTGCTGATCCCGGACTACTTCAGCTACCGCCTGACCGGCGCGATGAACTGGGAATACACCAACGCCACCACCACGCAACTGGTTAATATCAATAGCGATAACTGGGATGACGAGCTGCTCCGCTGGAGCGGCGCGCAGCCGGACTGGTTCGGTACGCCGACGCATCCGGGCAATGTTATCGGCCACTGGATCTGCCCGCAGGGTAACCGCATCCCGGTGGTCGCCGTCGCCAGCCACGATACGGCCAGCGCCGTGATCGCCTCGCCGCTGGCGGATAAAAATGCCGCCTATCTCTCATCAGGCACCTGGTCGCTGATGGGCTTTGAAAGTAAAACGCCTTACACCAGCCAGCAAGCACTGAAGGCGAATATCACTAATGAAGGCGGCGCTGAGGGACGCTATCGGGTGCTGAAAAACATCATGGGTCTGTGGCTGCTGCAGCGGGTACTGCAAGAGCAGAACATTAGCGATCTGCAGGCGCTGATTGTCGACACGGCGATGCTGCCAGCCTGCCGTTACCTGATTGATTGCAATAACGATCGCTTTATTAACCCGGCCAATATGAGCGCCGAAATTCAGGCCGCCTGCGCGGAGACCGCCCAGCCGATTCCGGTCACTCCCGCCGAACTGGCGCGCTGCATTTTTGACAGCCTGGCGCTGCTGTATGCCCGGGTATTGGGCGAGCTTGCAGCACTCCGCGGCCATCCTTTTAGCCAGTTACATATCGTCGGCGGCGGCTGCCAGAACGCGTTGCTTAACCAACTGTGCGCCGATGCCTGCGGCCTGCCGGTGGTGGCGGGCCCCATTGAAGCCTCCACGCTTGGCAATATCGGCATCCAGCTGATGACGCTGGATGAACTGCACAACGTCGATGAATTCCGTCAGGTGGTACGCGACAACGCGTCGCTCACCACGTTCACCCCACATTCAGATAGCGAAATTGCCCGCTTCGTCGCGCAATTTCAGCCACAACCTACAAAGGAGCTTTGCGCATGACCACTCAACTTGAACAAGCCTGGGAAATTGCTAAGCAGCGCTATGCCGCCATCGGCGTAGATGCCGAGGAAGCTCTGCGTCAGCTGGACCGTCTGCCGGTGTCAATGCACTGCTGGCAGGGCGATGACGTGGCGGGCTTTGAAAACCCGGAAGGCAACTTAACCGGCGGCATTCAGGCCACTGGCAACTATCCCGGCAAAGCGCGCAATGCCCAGGAGCTACGCGCCGACCTCGAACAGGCGCTAAGCCTGATACCGGGGCCGAAGCGCCTTAATCTGCACGCGATTTATCTTGAGTCCGCCACGCCGGTCGCGCGTAATGAAATCAAGCCGGAACACTTTAAGCACTGGGTGGAATGGGCGAAACGCCAGCAGTTGGGGCTCGATTTTAACCCTTCCTGCTTCTCGCATCCGCTAAGCGCCGACGGTTTTACGCTGTCGCACGCCAACCCGGAGATTCGTCAGTTCTGGATCGATCACTGTAAAGCCAGCCGCCGCATCTCCGCTTATTTCGGCGAGCAGCTTGGGACGCCATCGGTAATGAATATCTGGGTGCCGGACGGCATGAAAGATATTACCGTTGATCGCTTCGCCCCGCGCCAGCGGCTGCTGAACGCGCTGGATGAGGTCATCAGCGAAAAGCTCGATCCGGCGCACCATATCGACGCCGTTGAGAGCAAGCTGTTCGGTATCGGCGCCGAAAGCTATACCGTGGGCTCCAATGAATTCTACATGGGCTACGCCGCCAGCCGTCAAACCGCGTTGTGCCTGGATGCCGGCCACTTCCATCCGACGGAAGTCATCTCCGACAAAATCTCCGCCGCCATGCTCTATATCCCACGCCTGCTGCTGCACGTCAGCCGCCCGGTACGCTGGGACAGCGATCACGTGGTGCTGCTGGATGACGAAACCCAGGCCATCGCCAGCGAAATTATCCGCCACAACCTGTTCGACCGCGTGCATATCGGCCTCGACTTCTTTGATGCCTCCATTAACCGCATCGCGGCGTGGGTAATCGGCACCCGCAACATGAAAAAAGCCCTGCTGCGCGCGCTGCTGGAGCCGACGGCGCTGCTGCGCCAGCTGGAAAACGACGGTGATTACACCGCCCGTCTGGCGCTGCTCGAAGAGCAGAAATCTCTGCCGTGGCAGGCCATCTGGGAGATGTACTGCCAGCGTCACGATACGCCGGCAGGCAGCCAGTGGCTGGAAAACGTGCGGACCTATGAAAAAGACGTGCTAAGCCAGCGCGGCTAATGCCTGACTTTCCCCGGATTGTGCCGTACAGGGTTTATCCGGGGAATCACACCTATTACGAATCAACAGGAAAGACAAGACTATGCACAACATCATCAATTCATGGTTCGTTCAGGGCATGATCAAAGCCACCTCCGACGCCTGGCTTAAAGGCTGGGACGAGCGTAACGGCGGTAATTTGACGCTGCGCCTGGATGAAGCGGATATCGCGCCATTCAAAGCCGATTTTCACGCTCAGCCGCGCTATATCGCCTTAAGCCAGCCGATGCCGGAACTGGCTAATCAGCCGTTTATCGTTACCGGTTCCGGTAAATTCTTCCGTAATGTGCAGCTCGATCCCGCCGCCAATCTCGGAGTGGTGAAAATAGACAACGACGGCGCGGGCTACTTCATTCTGTGGGGGTTAACGGAAGAAGCCGTGCCGACGTCGGAACTGCCGGCGCATTTCCTGTCGCACTGCGAGCGCATCAAAGCCACCGGCGGCAAAGATCGCGTGATCATGCACTGCCATGCCACCAACCTGATCGCCCTGACCTACGTGCTGGAGAACAACAGCGATCTGTTCACCCGCAAGCTTTGGGAAGGCAGCACCGAATGCCTGGTGGTGTTCCCGGACGGCGTCGGCATTCTGCCGTGGATGGTGCCGGGCACCGACGAGATTGGCCAGGCGACCGCCGGTGAAATGCAGAAACACTCTCTGGTGCTGTGGCCATTCCACGGCGTCTTCGGCAGCGGACCGACGCTGGATGAGACTTTCGGCCTAATCGATACCGCCGAGAAATCCGCCGAGGTGCTGGTGAAAGTCTATTCGATGGGCGGCATGAAACAGACGATTAGCCGCGAAGAATTGATTGCGTTAGGCCAACGCTTTGGCGTCACGCCGCTGGCCAGCGCGCTGGCGCTCTAAGAAAGCGAGTCGCTTTGTAAGGAGAATAATCATGAGCTTTATGTTGGCACTGCCGAAAATCAGCCTGCATGGCGCGGGCGCGATCGGCGATATGGTGAGCCTGGTGGCGGACAAGCAGTGGGGAAAAGCGCTGATTGTCACCGACGGCCATCTGGTGGAAATGGGCCTGCTCGATAGCCTGTTTCAGGCGCTGGAAGCGCATCAACTGTCTTATCATCTGTTCGATAACGTCTTTCCGAACCCAACCGAAGCGCTGGTTCAGCAAGGTATCGCCGCATTCCGTGCGGCGCAGTGCGACTATATTATCGCCTTCGGCGGCGGCAGCCCGATCGATACCGCTAAGGCGGTGAAAATTCTCAGCGCTAACCCGGCGCCATCGACCGCCTATTCCGGCGTGGGCAAAGTGAAGAATGCCGGCGTGCCGCTGGTGGCAATAAACACCACCGCCGGAACCGCCGCTGAAATGACCAGCAACGCGGTGATTATTGATAGCGAACGTCAGGTGAAAGAGGTCATCATCGACCCAAACATCATCCCGGATATTGCCGTCGACGACGCCAGCGTGATGCTCGATATTCCGCCGTCGGTTACCGCCGCGACCGGTATGGATGCGTTAACCCACGCTATTGAGGCGTTTGTCTCCGTCGGCGCCCATCCGCTGACCGACGCCAACGCGCTGGAAGCGATTCGCTTAATTCACCAGTGGCTGCCGCTGGCCGTTGATGACGGGCACAATCTGCAGGCCCGCGAGCAGATGGCATACGGTCAGTATCTGGCAGGAATGGCGTTCAACAGCGCAGGTCTTGGTCTGGTACACGCGCTGGCGCACCAGCCGGGCGCGACCCACAATCTGCCGCACGGCGTTTGTAATGCCATCCTGCTGCCGATCATCGAAAACTTTAACCGCCCGAACGCGGTAGCGCGTTTTGCCCGCATCGCCCAGGCGATGGGCGTCGATACGGGCGGCATGAGCGACGAAACCGCCAGCATGGCGGCGATTAATGCGATTCGCGCGTTGAGCAAACGAGTCGGTATTCCTGAAGGCTTTAGCCAGCTTGGCGTCAGTAAGGCCGACATCGAAGGCTGGCTGGATAAAGCGCTGGCCGACCCCTGCGCACCCTGTAACCCGCGCAGCGCCAGCCGCGACGAGGTGCGCGAGTTATACCTGGAGGCGTTATGATCCGCAAAGCCTTCGTGATGCAGGTTAATCCCAACGCCCACGAGGAGTATCGGCGCCGTCATAATCCCATCTGGCCTGAACTGGAAGCCACGCTGAAAGCGCATGGCGCGCACCACTATGCAATCTATCTCGACAAACAGCGCCATCTGCTATTCGCCACGGTGGAAATTGAATCGGAGGCTCGCTGGAATGCGGTGGCGGAAACCGAGGTCTGCCAACGCTGGTGGCGCTATATGCGCGAGGTGATGCCGACGAATCCGGATAACAGCCCGCTAAGCGTTGAACTGAGCGAAGTGTTTTATCTTGCGTAAAAAAAAACGGCCTGTTTTATCAGGCCGCTTGAATTACTACTATTAGTTTTGCTCTGCCACCAGCAGCGCCTGGGTATCCGGCTCCAGCGCCTGAAAGAGGTGTTCCCGATCGGCCGGGTAGCAGATGTAATCCCCTTCCCCCAGCTCTTCCGGCGCTTCGGTAAGACCAACGCGCGCGCGCCCCTGAGTGATAATAATATGTTCGACCGACCCGGGCGGGTGCGGGTGCGAGATCCGATCGGCGCCGGGCTGCGTCAACAGCAGATAGATGTCGCGACGCGCGCCGGGGGGACAAGCCGCCAGCAAAATGGCCTGATAGTTGGCCTGCTCAGCAACCACTTTAGTGCCTTCGCCGCGGCGAATCACCTGGGTCTGGTTGGCCTGCGGCTCCAGTAAGCGGGCGAAGGGAATGTCCAGCGCCACGCACAGCGCCCACAATGTTTCCAGGCTAGGGTTGCCATTGCCGGACTCCAGCTGTGACAGGGTCGATTTGGCTATCCCGGCGCGGCGCGCCACCTCCGCCAGTGAGAGCCCGGTGCGCGAACGCTCGCGCGCCAGGCTTTTAGCAATTACGCTGATGGGCTGTGTCATACACCGCTCCTCGTATTTTATATCGAACGAATCGTTCGTCTTGAAAAACCATTCTGTTGCGTTCATTATAATGGAAATTCGTTCGATATGGCTAAAGCGTATGCGTTACAAATTTTCCTGTCTCAGTGGAGACACCATTAAAGCAATCGTTCTGGTATGCCTGGCGGTCGGCGTGGTTGGCATGTCTTACGGTTCATTAGCGATGGCCTACGGTTTTCCGCTGTGGGTGCCGTTTGTCCTTTCCATTACGGTGCTGGCCGGTGCCTCTGAGTTTATGTTTATCGGTATTGTCGCCAGCGGCGGTAACCCGCTCGCCGCGGCGGCGGCAGGTTTACTGGTGAACGCCCGCCACGTTCCTTTTGGCGTCACCGTGCGCGATCTGGTCGGCGCCCGCGCCGCCAGCCTGCTCGGCTGCCACATCATGAATGATGAGAGCGTGGTGTTCGGCCTGTCGCAGAAAACCCAGGAGCAACGTAAAGCCGCCTACTGGCTCTGCGGGCTAGGCGTGGCGCTCATCTGGCCGCTCGGTACCCTGCTGGGTGCCGGCGTCGGTAAATTATTACCCGCACCGGAAACCATCGGCCTGGATGCGGTATTCCCGGCTATTCTGCTGGCGCTGGTGGTACCGGCTTTTAAAAAACGTACCACACTGATTCGCGCCTGCAGCGGCGCGGTTATTTCGCTTGCCGCCGTGCCCTTCGCGCCGGTTGGATTACCGGTTCTGCTCTCATTGTTTGGCTTACTGGCGAGGAAAAAATAATGGCTAATATGACGCTGTTTATCGCCGGGATCGCGATTTTGTCGATCGGCACATACCTGATGCGTTTGGGCGGGGCAAAGCTTGGCAGCCGTTTAGCGTTTTCCGAGCGCTCACAGGCGCTGCTTTCTGATGCCGCGACGGTGTTGCTGTTTTCCGTGGCGCTGGCAACCACCTTTTATGAAGGCGAGCATTTTTCCGGCATGGCGCGGGTACTTGGCGTCGGTTTTGCCGTGTTCCTTGCCTGGCGCAAGATGCCGCTTATCGTGGTGATTATCGCCGCGGCGGTGGTGACGGCGTTGCTACGCCTGGCGGGTATAAACTAAAAAAGCGCCCTGAGGCGCTCTTTCGACGGTAGTTACTTGCTAACTTATTTGTTCAGTTCAGCGGTCATATGCACGCGATTACCGTTAAACGCTTCGGTAATGGTGTAAGAAGACGCGCCGGCAGCCTGCGCCTGAGCGGCGATTTTCGCTTCCGCGGCGTCCATAGTGGAAGCGGTGGCGGTCACGGATTGTGCAGCGAAAGAACCGAAAGAAGCGGCCAGAGCGATAACAGCGACAAAAGTTTTGATGCTTTTCATGATATAAACCCTTTAATTTAGTTGTTTGGATAAGGCGCCGTGCCTTGATGTGATAAATAATAGTCTTCACATCCCGTAACTAAAAGCGGAAGGATTTGCTGTCATCTTTCAAAAAAACTGACCAACATTTAACCGGCAATGAGGCGCTGCGGATGAGTATAAATCGTCGCTCTGCCTGGCCTGCAGAACCCCACCAGCGTCAGATTACAACGCTCGGCGACTTCAACCGCCAGGGTCGTCGCCGCGGAGACGGCAAACAGGATTTCCACCCCGCACATCGCGGCCTTCTGTACCATCTCATAACTGGCGCGGCTGGAGACTAAGGCCGCGCCCTGCTGCCAGCCCTCTCCTTCTTCACTACGACGCCCCAGCAGTTTATCCAGCGCAACGTGACGGCCTACATCTTCATGCCCACCTGCCAGTTCGCCGTCAGGGCGCACCCACGCGGCGGCGTGCGTACAGCCGGTCAGGCGGCCGATTGGCTGAACCTCATTTAACTGTTTGAGCGCGCGATCGAGATGAGAGAGCGCAAAGGTCTGGCTAAAGGGCAGCGGCTCGACGGGCTTACCGATATCATTTAGCTGCTCGACGCCACATACCCCACAACCGGTACGCCCGGCGAGCGCCCGGCGGCGCTCTTTCAGCCCCATAAACCGGCGGCTGGAGAGTTCTATTTGCACTTCAACCCCGTTACAGGCCTGTACCACGTCCATCCCATAGATCTCTTGTCGGCTTTGTATAATCCCTTCAGATAGGGAAAAACCGACGGCGAAATGTTCCAGGTCACGTGGCGTCGCCATCATGACGACGTGCGAGATGCCGTTATAGACCAGAGCGACGGGTACCTCTTCTGCTACCTCGTCTGGCTGAGGATGTTGTAAATCCTCACGTTTCCAGAGGGTAATCTGGCGATAACCTGTGACATCTGTCACATTTTTGATTTGTTCAGGAAGGTTCTTATTCACTTTCATTTAACCGTATTGGAACAGGCATACACACAATGTGGTATTCTGTTTTTATATCCCTCCAGGACCGAGGGAAATTAACTCAATTCTGAACCTTTGCGGCCTTCACCGCAAAGTAAATAACTACATGTGACAATGTCGAAACAAGGAGCGAACCATGCAGGTCAGCAGAAGGCAGTTCTTTAAGATCTGCGCTGGCGGTATGGCAGGCACGACGGCAGCAGCGCTGGGCTTTGCCCCGGCTACTGCGCTCGCGGAAACCCGGCAGTACAAACTGCTGCGTACTCGCGAAACCCGCAACACCTGTACGTACTGTTCCGTTGGCTGCGGGCTATTGATGTATAGCCTCGGCGACGGTGCGAAAAACGCCAAAGCATCCATTTTCCATATCGAAGGCGATCCGGATCATCCGGTAAACCGTGGTGCGCTCTGCCCGAAAGGGGCCGGTCTGGTGGACTTTATCCATTCTGAAAGCCGCCTGAAATTCCCGGAATATCGCGCGCCAGGTTCTGATAAATGGCAGCAAATCAGCTGGGACGAAGCGTTCGATCGCATCGCGAAGCTGATGAAAGAAGACCGTGACGCCAACTTTATCGCCCAAAACAGCGCCGGCACCACCGTTAACCGTTGGCTGACCACCGGTATGCTGTGCGCCTCCGCTTCCAGTAACGAAACCGGCTATTTAACGCAAAAATTCACCCGCGCCCTCGGGATGCTGGCGGTGGATAACCAGGCGCGTGTCTGACACGGACCAACGGTAGCAAGTCTTGCTCCAACATTTGGTCGCGGTGCGATGACCAACCACTGGGTTGATATTAAAAACGCCAACCTGATCGTGGTGATGGGCGGTAACGCCGCAGAAGCGCATCCGGTGGGATTCCGCTGGGCGATGGAAGCCAAAATTCATAACGGCGCCAAGCTCATCGTTATCGATCCGCGCTTTACGCGTACGGCGTCGGTGGCTGATTTCTATACCCCGATTCGTTCCGGTACCGACATAACCTTCCTGTCGGGCGTCATCCTGTACCTGCTGAATAACGAAAAATTCAACCGTGAATACACCGAAGCCTATACCAACGCCAGCCTGATCGTGCGTGAGGACTACAGCTTTGATGATGGTCTGTTCAGCGGCTACGATGCGGAAAAACGCCAGTATGACAAAACCAGCTGGAACTACGAGCTGGATGAAAACGGCTTCGCCAAACGCGATACCACGCTACAGCATCCACGCTGCGTCTGGAATCTGCTAAAACAGCACGTTTCCCGCTATACGCCGGATGTGGTTGAAAACATCTGTGGTACGCCGAAGGCCGATTTCCTTAAAGTTTGCGAATATATTGCAGAAACCAGCGCGCACGATAAAACCGCGTCGTTCCTGTATGCCCTCGGCTGGACCCAGCACTCCATCGGCGCGCAGAACATTCGCACCATGGCGATGATCCAGCTGCTGCTTGGCAACATGGGGATGGCAGGCGGCGGCGTCAATGCCCTGCGCGGTCACTCCAACATCCAGGGTCTGACCGACCTCGGCCTGCTCTCAACCAGCCTGCCGGGATACATGTCGCTGCCTAATGAAAAACAGGCCGACCTGCAGACCTACCTGAGCGCCAACACGCCGAAACCGCTGTTGAAAGACCAGGTGAACTACTGGGGCAACTATCCGAAGTTCTTCGTCTCCATGATGAAAGCCTTCTTCGGCGATAAAGCTACGGCCGAGAATAGCTGGGGCTTTGACTGGTTGCCGAAGTGGGATAAGAGCTACGACGTTCTGCAGTATTTCGAGATGATGAATCAGGGCAAAGTGAATGGCTATATTTGCCAGGGCTTTAACCCGGTCGCATCGTTCCCGAACAAAAATAAGGTAGTGGCTTCCCTGTCGAAGTTGAAGTTCCTTGTAACCATCGACCCGCTCAACACCGAAACGTCCACCTTCTGGCAAAACCACGGTGAGCCCAACGATGTTGACCCGTCAAAAATCCAGACCGAAGTATTCCGTCTGCCGTCCACCTGCTTCGCCGAAGAAAACGGTTCTATCGTGAACTCCGGCCGCTGGCTGCAGTGGCACTGGAAAGGCGCGGATGCCCCGGGGATCGCCGTGACCGATGGCGAAATCCTCGCCGGTATCTTCTCACGTCTGCGTAAGATGTATGCCGAAGAAGGCGGCCCGACGCCGGAGCCGGTGCTCAACATGACGTGGAACTACTCCACGCCGCACGAGCCGGCATCTGAAGAAGTGGCGATGGAAAGTAACGGTAAAGCGCTGGCGGATATTACCGATCCGGCAACCGGCGCGGTAATCGTTAAGAAAGGGCAGCAACTGAGCTCCTTCGCACAGCTACGCGATGACGGCACGACTTCCAGCGGCTGCTGGATCTTCGCCGGAAGCTGGACGCCGGAAGGCAACCAGATGGCGCGCCGCGATAACGCCGACCCGTCAGGCCTCGGCAATACGCTGGGCTGGGCCTGGGCATGGCCGCTGAACCGCCGCATTCTGTATAACCGCGCCTCCGCAGACCCGCAGGGTAAACCGTGGGATCCGAAGCGTCAGTTGCTGAAATGGGACGGCGCGAAATGGGGCGGTGTGGATATTCCGGATTACAGCGCCGCCGCCCCTGGTAGCGACGTCGGTCCGTTTATCATGCAGCCTGAAGGGATGGGGCGTCTGTTCGCTATCGATAAGATGGCTGAAGGGCCGTTCCCGGAACACTACGAGCCGTTTGAAACGCCGCTGGGGACTAACCCGCTGCATCCAAACGTGGTCTCTAACCCGGCCGCTCGCGTCTTTAAAGGCGATCTCGAGCAGATGGGCAAGGCCGAGAAGTTCCCGTACGTCGGCACCACTTACCGCCTGACCGAACACTTCCACTACTGGACCAAACACGCGCTGCTTAACGCCATCGCGCAGCCGGAACAGTTTGTGGAGATCGGCGAAAAACTGGCGAATAAGCTCGGCATCGGCCATGGCGATACCGTGAAAGTCTCCTCTAACCGCGGCTATATCAAAGCCAAGGCGGTAGTGACCAAGCGTATTCGTACGCTGCAGGTTCACGGTAAAGAGGTGGATACCATCGGTATTCCTATTCACTGGGGCTACGAAGGCGTGGCGAAAAAAGGCTTTATCGCCAATACGCTGACGCCGTTTGTCGGCGACGCCAACACGCAGACGCCGGAGTTTAAAGCCTTCCTCGTGAACGTGGAAAAGGTGTAACGGAGACGACTTATGGCTTATCAATCGCAAGATATTATTCGTCGTTCCGCGACTAACGGTTTCACTCCCGCGCCTCAGGCGCGGGACCACCAGCAGGAAGTGGCGAAGCTTATCGACGTTACCACCTGTATCGGCTGTAAAGCCTGCCAGGTGGCCTGTTCCGAATGGAACGATCTCCGTGACGAAGTGGGTAACAACGTTGGGGTGTATGACAACCCGGCGGACCTGACCGCCAAGTCATGGACGGTCATGCGCTTCTCGGAAGTGGAACAAAACGACAAGCTGGAATGGCTTATTCGTAAAGATGGCTGCATGCACTGCGCTGACCCGGGCTGCCTGAAGGCCTGTCCGTCAGAAGGCGCAATCATTCAGTACGCTAACGGCATCGTCGACTTCCAGTCTGAGCAGTGTATCGGCTGCGGCTACTGCATCGCAGGTTGCCCGTTCGATGTACCGCGCCTGAACCCGGAAGACAACCGCGTCTACAAATGTACGCTGTGCGTAGACCGCGTGACCGTCGGCCAGGAACCGGCCTGCGTGAAAACCTGTCCGACCGGCGCTATCCACTTTGGTTCGAAAGAGGATATGAAAACGCTGGCCGGCGAGCGCGTCGCAGAGCTGAAAACCCGCGGTTACGACCAGGCGGGCCTGTACGATCCGGCTGGCGTCGGCGGCACCCACGTGATGTACGTGCTGCACCATGCCGATAAACCGAATCTGTACCACGGTCTGCCAGAGAATCCGGAAATCAGCCAAACGGTGAAATTCTGGAAAGGTATCTGGAAACCGCTGGCGGCGGTCGGCTTTGCTGCGACCTTCGCAGCCAGCATCTTCCACTACGTCGGCGTCGGTCCAAACCGCGCAGATGAGGAAGAAGACAACCTGCATGAAGAGAAAGACGAGGTGCGCAAATGAGAAAACGTGACACCATCGTGCGCTACACGGCGCCGGAACGCATCAACCACTGGATAACCGCCTTCTGCTTTATTCTGGCGGCGGTAAGCGGGTTAGGCTTTTTCTTCCCGTCGTTTAACTGGCTGATGCATATTCTCGGTACGCCGCAGCTGGCGCGTATTCTCCACCCGTTCGTCGGGGTGGTGATGTTCGCGTCGTTTATCATCATGTTTTTCCGTTACTGGCACCATAACCTAATCAATCGGGATGATATCTTTTGGGCGAAGAATATTCGTAAGATCGTCGTCAACGAGGAGGTAGGCGATACCGGGCGTTATAACTTCGGCCAGAAATGCGTATTCTGGGCGGCAATTATTTTCCTGGTGCTGCTGCTGGTGAGCGGTGTGATCATCTGGCGTCCGTACTTTGCGCCTGCATTCTCAATCCCGGTGATCCGATTCGCGCTGATGCTGCATTCTTTTGCCGCAGTCGCGTTAATTGTGGTTATCATGGTGCATATCTACGCCGCCCTCTGGGTGAAAGGCACCATTACCGCGATGGTGGAAGGCTGGGTTACCAAAACGTGGGCGAAGAAACATCACCCGCGCTGGTACCGTGAAGTCCGCCAGAAACAGGAAAAATAGACTGCATGAGTATTCGCATAATCCCGCAAGACGAGCTGGGTTCGAGCGAGAAACGCACGGCGGAAGCAATTCCGCCGCTACTGTTCCCCAGACTGAAGAATCTGTATAACCGCCGCGCGGAGCGCCTGCGCGAGCTGGCCGCCAATAACCCGCTGGGCGATTACCTGCGCTTTGCCGCGCTGATCGCTCATGCGCAGGAAGTGGTGCTGTACGACCATCCGTTGCAGATGGATCTGACTGCCCGCATTAAAGAGGCCAACGATCAGGGCAAGCCGCCGCTGGATATTCACGTATTGCCGCGTGATAAACACTGGCACAAACTGCTGCATTCGCTGATCGCCGAGCTGAAACCGGAGATGAGCGGCCCGGCGCTGTCGGTTATCGAGAATCTGGAAAAAGCTTCCGGGCCGGAACTGGAAGAGATGGCCAGCGCGCTGTTTGCTTCCGATTTCGCCTCGGTCAGCAGCGACAAAGCGCCGTTTATCTGGGCCGCGCTGTCGCTGTACTGGGCGCAAATGGCCAGCCTGATCCCGGGGAAAGCGCGCGCCGAATACGGCGAGCATCGCCAGTTCTGCCCGGTTTGCGGCTCGATGCCGGTCTCCAGCATCGTGCAAATCGGCACCACTCAGGGGCTGCGCTATCTGCACTGCAACTTGTGTGAAACCGAATGGCATGTGGTGCGCGTAAAATGCAGCAACTGCGAACAGAGCCGCGACCTGCACTACTGGTCGCTGGATAACGAGCAGGCGGCGGTGAAAGCCGAAAGCTGCGGCGACTGCGGGAGCTACCTGAAGATTATGTATCAGGAGAAAGACCCGAAAGTCGAAGCCGTTGCCGACGATTTAGCCTCGCTGGTACTCGATGCTCGCATGGAACAGGAAGGCTTCGCCAGAAGCTCAATTAACCCGTTCATGTTCCCCGGCGAAGGGGAGTAAGTTCTGCGCACCTATAACGGGCGACTCAGGTCGCTCGTTATCATTCATACGGCGTGACCACGCCGGAAATGCTCTCCTTAGCCCGTTCCTGCTTCTCCAGCTATTGTTCAACAGAAGAAGCAGATCTTTGCTGAGAAATACGCTTTTGCGAGCCGCTTTCCAGAAAGCGATCGCGGCTTTATTCGGTATATCTTTTTCGCAAAAACCAGGCTATAACACTGGATATTAATCCAGTAAAAGGGACTTGCCATGACGTTGGAAAAAGGTATTGCTTCGCTGGTTGAGGAGTTTATTGCTGCGGGGCGGCCATCAGCACGAGAATAGAGTATTGATGACCGGAGAAACGGCTATCTCGCCAGCACTGTTCTCGCGGGGGAAACGGAAACACGTGTACAGGTTGAAGACATCACGCTCGATGGCATGACCTTGCGCGTCGTCTCGCCGCCAAAAAACGACGGCTTGCTACCCACCATTGTGTATTACCACGGCGGCTGTTTTGTGAGCGGCGGCTTTGCCACCCATGACAACCAATTGCGCCAGCTTGCCTGGTTCAGTGGATGCCGGGTGATCGCCGTGCAATACCGCCTCGCCCCGGAATCCCCTTTTCCGGCGGCGCACGATGATGCGGAACGAGGCGCCAACATTGTCCATCGGTATGCGCAGCGGCTTGGCGTTGACGCCGCTCGCATCACGCTGGCCGGCGACAGCGCCGGCGGCCACCTCGCCCTGGTCACGGCTCTGCGCCTGAAAGCAGCGGGAGTATGGCAACCTGCGCAGCTTATCCTGATTTACCCTATGCTCGACGCTACCGCCAGCATGGCAAGCTATGCCTGCAACGGCGAGGATTACATCATTACCCGGGATACGCTGCTTAGCGGCTACGAGATGTATTTAGCGGCCACACCCGCCACCCACCCGGAAGCCAGTCCGCTGTGGCGCGAAGATTTTAACGGGCTGCCGCCGGTTCATATCCTGACGGCCGAATTTGACCCTTTGCGCGATGAGGGAGAAGCGCTGTACCGGCGGCTAATAGCACAGGGGGTAGAAAGCACCTGCCAGCGCTATCTGGGCGTCATTCACGGTTTCTTTCAGTTAGGCGGGATAAGCCTCGCGGCGAGGCAGGCGATGCGCGATATCGCCTGGCGTACGCAAACGCCAGGCCAATAATAATGCCGGAGGCGGGTTACTCTTCCTCGTTCCCGCCCTCTTCATACGAACCGAACGGCTTCGCGGGTAGTACGATATAGGTTCCCTCAAAAACAGCGCCCAGCTTATCGTTACCGAACAGTTCGACCTGAAGCTGTACGCGAGCCTTGCGCCCTCGCGCCAGGCGATCGAGATCGCCGCTTAGCGAGCCCAAATCGGCCACCGCATTCGGGCGTCCGCTAATAGGCTTGCTGTAACGGATATGCGCATCGGCAAGGATAATCGTGCCGCCAAGGTGCCGCTCGCGCAGCATTAACCAAATAAGCCCCCAGCCGGTTAAGGTGGCGAGCGAAAACAGGCTGCCGGCAAACAACGTATGATGTGGATTCTGATTCCCCGCTTCGGGCATGGTGGTGATAAATTTTTGCCCGGTGTACTGCTGAATGCGCACGCCCATCTTTTCGCTCAGCGGAATGTGCTGATACCAGGCCTGCTGCAGCTGGCCGCACCAGTCACCGCGGTGCAGGATATCATCCAGTGAAGCAATGGGTTTAATCATCAAAAAGTGGCGAATCGGCGTGGTTGTCGGCGTGGTGATTTCTCCCTGGTTCACAAAGCCCAGCTTAGAGAAAAACTCCATCGCGTCTTCACGGGCGCTACAGGTCACCCGCTTCACCCCTTCCTGACGGGCGACTGACTCAAGGGTCATCGCCATAAGGGTGCCTAAACCTTTATCCTGAACGGAAGGATGAACGGCCATAAAACGGATCGAGGCTTCATTCTCCGCATTGATATACAGCCGACCGACGGCAACCAGATTGCCCTCTTCATCGACGACCATCTGGTGATGCGCCATGGCATCCCAGGCGTCGCGTTCCGACCCTTTAGGCTGATGCAGCGGCTTACGCAGCATCTCCCAGCGGAACTGATAATAGCTTTCTAACTCTTCTTCTGTTTGCGGTACACGAAGGTGATACATAGCTGTACTCTCTTTTGTTACCCGCAGCCTGCCCGGAAGCTGACTCATACCTGCAACCAAAAGGTCACGGGACCATCGTTTACCAGCGAGACCTGCATATCCGCAGCGAATCTCCCGGTCTGAGTATTCATCTCTTGCTGACGGCAGCGCTCAACAAAGTATTCATACAGCGCTTCCGCTCTGTCCGGCGCCGCGCCTTTGGAAAAACTCGGGCGCATGCCGCGCTCGGTATCGGCCGCCAGCGTAAATTGCGAAACCACCAGCACGCTGCCGCCCGCCTGCTGGACATTAAGATTCATTTTGCCTTCGGCGTCGCTGAAAATGCGATAGCCGAGCACCCGTTCACACAGACGATTGGCCTTCTGTTCGTCATCGTCTTTCTCGACGCCCAGCAGCACCAGCAATCCCGGACCGATTTCACCCGTCACTTCACCCTCCACGGTAACGCTTGCACGGGATACGCGTTGAATTAATGCAATCATGGTTGTTCTGTTTCTTCTTTTTTGAGTTTGCGGTATTCACCGAGAGTGACAGTTATTTCAGCGCCAAGCAAGACGATACACCAGGTCCAGTAAACCCAGACAAATAAAATGGGCACTACCGCTATCACGCCATAAATCAACTGGTATGACGGAAACATGGTGATATATAGAGCAAAAGCCTTTTTACCGGCTTCAAAAAGCAGTGCCGCCACCAGCGAACCGATTACCGCATCGCGATTGCGCACCTGGGTGGTGGGCACGATGCTATAAAGCATCCAGAACGCCGCCCACGATAAAATTAGCGGGAATATACGTAGTACATCATCAATGACGCTATTGAGATCGCTGGCCCAACGTAGTGAGAGAAGATAGGAACTGATTGCCAGACTGGCGCCAGCCAACAGCGGCCCGAGAGTCAGGATCATCCAGTAGACCGCAAATGAATAGATCTTTGGTCGCGTCCGACTGCTGCGCCAGATGGTATTCAGCGCGCTATCAATCGAGTACATCAGCAGTAATGAGGTGACGATTAACCCGAAGGCACCGACGGCCGTCATCCTGCTGGAGTTCGCCACAAACTGCTCGATATAACCCTGAATGACATCGCCGGTCGCCGGAATGAAGTTGGCAAAGATAAAATGGCGAATCTGCACGCTGACGTCGGAGAACATCGGAAAGGCGGCAAACAGGGCAAAAACCACGGCGATCAGCGGTACCAGCGCAAGTAAAGACACGTAGGCAAGATTCCCCGCCAACGTCGTCATGTTGTCTTCTTCAATTCGCCGCCACAGCAGCTTAAGCCAGGCCACCAGCGGCCTGGTATGGTATTTGGTTTTTTGATGAACGCTTTTTAGCATAGCTGCTTCGCAAAGTAGTTGGGGATAGTCTCCTTATCCGTGACCAGAATACTGGTGATCCCCAACTGGTTAGCCCCAGCTATATTATCGGCGTTATCGTCAAAAAAGACCGCGTCTTGCGGCGAAAATCCTTCCGCCTGCAGCACGCTTTGGTAGATACGCGTTTCGGGTTTGCGCATCCCCATCTCTTGCGAAAGATACACATGATCTGCGGCAGCACGCACTTGTGGATATTCGCTTGGCCAGAAAGTGGTATGTAATCGGTTGGTGTTCGAGAGTACGACCACGCGGTGCCCCTGGTCGCGAAGTTTTTGCATGATGTCGGTGACTTCTGGACGCAAGGCGACAAAAACGGCCTGCCAACCGTGGGCGAACTGTTCATAGCTCAGCGGCATGTTCATTTCGTGGCACATCGCGGCGGCAAACTCTTCATCGCTGATCTCCCCGCATTCATGCTGGTGGAAGGCATCGCCCATGACAAAGTCTTGCTTTAGCGTCGCCAGCGGGATGCGGGTCAAATCACTCCACGTTCCGAGCACCCGGTTGAAGTCAATGTCGACAATCACATTACCTAAATCAAAGATATAGAGCATTTTTGTCTCCTTCCGCGCCGTTGAAGATTAACTGTAGCGGGAAAGAAGAGGTTTGACTATCGACGGCGTGAAAAGCGCCCAAAAAGAAACCCCGCCGTTGTGGCGGGGTTTAGCTTGCAACAAGAAGGGTAATTACTCTTCTTTCGCACCGCGCATAGCGCGTTTACGGTCGTTCTCGGTCAGGTGACGTTTACGGATACGGATAGACGTCGGAGTAACTTCTACCAGTTCGTCGTCATCGATGAACTCCAGAGCCTGCTCCAGGGTCATCTTAACCGGCGGAACCAGAACCGTTGCTTCGTCAGTACCGGACGCACGCATGTTGGTCAGTTTCTTACCGGTCAGGCAGTTTACGGTCAGGTCGTTAGAACGGCTGTGAATACCGATAATCTGACCTTCGTAAACTTCAGCACCGTGGCCGAGGAACAGCTTACCGCGATCCTGCAGGCCGAACAGTGCGAACGCAACCGCTTTACCCTGACCGTTAGAGATCAGTACGCCGTTGTTACGCTGGCCCACTTCGCCCGGACGAACGTCGTCGTAGTGGCTGAAGGTGGAGTACAGCAGACCGGTACCAGAAGTCATGGTCATGAACTCTGAACGGAAGCCGATCAGACCACGGCTTGGGATCACGTAGTCGAGACGTACGCGGCCTTTACCGTCTGGATTCATGTTTTTCAGGTCGCCTTTACGCTCGCCCAGCGCCTGCATGACAGACCCCTGGTGCTGCTCTTCGACGTCCAGCGTTACGTTTTCGAATGGCTCTTGTTTACGGCCATCGATTTCGCGGAAGATAACTTTCGGACGGGAAACCGCCATCTCGAAACCTTCACGACGCATGTTTTCAATCAGAACGGACAGGTGCAGTTCGCCACGGCCAGAAACGCGGAACGCATCGGCGTCTTCGGTTTCTTCGACGCGCAGCGCAACGTTGTGCACCAGCTCTTTGTTCAGACGGTCCAGGATCTGGCGAGAGGTAACAAACTTACCTTCTTTACCGCAGAACGGAGAGGTGTTGACGTTGAAGAACATAGATACGGTCGGCTCATCAACAGACAGTGCCGGCAGCGCTTCGACGTTCTGCGGGTCGCAGATGGTGTCGGAGATGTTCAGTTCGCCCAGACCGGTGATCGCGATGATGTCGCCAGCTTCGGCTACGTCGCTCTCGATACGCTCGAGACCCAGGTGAGTCAGTACTTTACCGACTTTACCGTTGCGGGTTTTCCCTTCGCTATCGATGATAGTGATCTGCTGGTTCGGCTTCACTTTACCGCGCTTGATGCGACCAATGCCGATTACGCCAACGTAGTTGTTGTAGTCGAGCTGGGAGATTTGCATCTGCAGCGGACCGTCAAGGTCAACGTCCGGCGCCGGTACACGGTCAACAATCGCCTGGTACAGCGGGGTCATGTCTTCAGCCATGTCTTCGTGGTCCAGACCCGCGATACCGTTCAGCGCGGAAGCGTAAACGATCGGGAAGTCCAGCTGTTCGTCGGTCGCGTCGAGGTTAACGAACAGGTCGAATACCTGGTCGACAACCCAATCCGGACGCGCGCCCGGGCGGTCAACTTTGTTGATGACCACGATCGGCTTCAGACCGTGAGCAAACGCTTTTTTGGTAACAAAGCGCGTCTGCGGCATCGGGCCGTCAAAGGCATCAACCACCAGCAGCACAGAGTCAACCATGGACATAACACGCTCAACTTCACCTCCGAAGTCGGCGTGCCCTGGGGTATCAACGATGTTGATACGGTAATCATTCCATTTGATTGCAGTGTTTTTAGCGAGGATGGTAATCCCACGCTCTTTCTCCAAATCGTTGGAGTCCATCACACGTTCTTGTGCTTCAGTACGTGCGTCGAACGTACCGGATTGCTGTAGCAGCTTATCAACCAGGGTAGTTTTACCATGGTCGACGTGCGCGATGATGGCGATATTACGCAGATTTTCGATCACAACTTTGCCTCAGGCATTAGAAATAGCGCGTTATTGTACACGTATTAAGCGAAGGACTGAACAGGATCACAAAGATCCTCCGCAAACAAGTATTGCAGAGTTTGTTTGTGACCGCTTTCACGGAGCGATAAAAGGGCACCGTAATAAAAATTGCACCAAAATGGTGCTCAACGTTCACATTGAAGCACTATTTTGGTGCATTATCTCCATCATGGTGCAGTCCTTTTGCACTATGGTGCGCATGATACAGCGTTTTACCGTACTTTTAAAAGTTGGCACAGATTTCGCTTTATATTTTTTAAGGCAACAACGCCACTTTTAAGCAGTAAGAAGTTCGTTACCACGACGACAATGACCAATCCGGGAGAGTTTAAGTATGTCCGCTGAACACGTTTTGACGATGCTGAACGAGCACGAAGTGAAGTTTGTCGATCTGCGCTTCACCGATACCAAAGGTAAAGAACAGCACGTCACGATTCCTTCCCATCAGGTAAATGCCGAATTCTTTGAAGAAGGCAAAATGTTTGATGGCTCCTCGATTGGCGGTTGGAAAGGTATTAACGAATCCGACATGGTCCTGATGCCGGATGCCACCACGGCGCTGATCGACCCGTTCTATGAAGAACCGACGCTGATCATCCGCTGCGATATCCTGGAACCAGGCACCCTGCAGGGTTACGACCGCGACCCGCGCTCTATCGCCAAGCGCGCTGAAGAGTACCTGCGCGCCACCGGCATCGCCGACACCGTGCTGTTCGGGCCGGAACCAGAATTCTTCCTGTTCGACGACATCCGCTTTGGCGCATCCATCTCTGGTTCCCACGTGGCCATTGACGATATCGAAGGCGCATGGAACTCTTCTACCAAATACGAAGGCGGCAACAAAGGCCACCGTCCGGGCGTGAAAGGCGGTTACTTCCCGGTTCCGCCGGTAGACTCCTCTCAGGACATCCGTTCTACCATGTGTATGATCATGGAAGAGATGGGCCTGGTTGTTGAAGCTCACCACCACGAAGTGGCAACTGCAGGTCAGAACGAAATCGCCACCCGCTTCAACACCATGACCAAAAAAGCGGACGAAATTCAGATCTACAAATACGTTGTACACAACGTCGCTCACCGTTTCGGTAAAACCGCAACCTTCATGCCAAAACCAATGTTTGGCGATAACGGTTCCGGCATGCACTGCCACATGTCCCTGTCCAAGAACGGCGTAAACCTGTTCTCCGGCGACAAATACGCGGGCCTGTCTGAGCAAGCGCTGCACTACATCGGCGGCGTTATCAAGCACGCTAAAGCGATCAACGCCCTGGCGAACCCGACCACTAACTCCTACAAGCGTCTGGTCCCGGGTTACGAAGCGCCGGTCATGCTGGCTTACTCCGCCCGTAACCGCTCTGCTTCCATCCGTATTCCGGTGGTTGCCTCGCCGAAAGCGCGTCGTATCGAAGTGCGCTTCCCGGACCCGGCTGCTAACCCATACCTGTGCTTCGCCGCGCTGCTGATGGCCGGCCTGGACGGTATTAAAAACAAAATTCACCCTGGCGATGCGATGGACAAAAACCTGTACGATCTGCCGCCGGAAGAAGCGAAAGAAATCCCGCAGGTTGCAGGTTCTCTGGAAGAAGCCCTGCAGGCTCTGGACGCAGACCGCGAGTTCCTGACCGCAGGCGGCGTCTTCACTGACGAAGCTATCGATGCTTACATCGCCCTGCGCATTGAAGAAAACGACCGCGTACGTATGACTCCGCACCCGGTTGAGTTCGAACTGTACTACAGCGTCTGATTTTGCTGTAAATCCATGGTGTTCCCGTGTTGTGGCACGGGACACCAGGGATGTTTTGTTGCCGTGGAAACTTTCAGCCCATCTCAGGATGGGCTTTTTTCACCAGCAACACGCTGATCTCTCGCGCTTTTTACCAATAAAAAGCTATACTGCACTAAAATAGTGCAACCATTTCAGGAGACTGTCAGATGGCAACAGGCACACAGCCCGATGCTGGGCAGATCCTCAACTCGCTGATCCACAGCATTTTATTAGTCGATGACGACCTCGCGGTGCATTATGCCAACCCGGCTGCCCAGCAGTTACTGGCGCAAAGTTCGCGTAAATTATTCGGTACACCGCTGCCAGAATTGCTGAGCTACTTTTCGTTAAACATTGGCCTGATGCAGGAGAGCCTGCAGGCGGGTCAGGGCTTCACGGATAATGAAGTGACGCTGGTGATTGACGGCCGCTCGCACATTCTCTCCCTCACCGCTCAGCGCCTGCCTGAAGGCTATATCCTGCTTGAGATGTCGCCGATGGATAATCAGCGACGTTTGAGCCAGGAACAGCTGCAGCATGCTCAGCAGGTGGCGGCGCGCGATTTAGTGCGCGGTCTGGCGCATGAGATTAAAAACCCGCTCGGTGGCCTGCGCGGTGCGGCACAGCTATTGAGTAAAGCGCTACCGGATCCCGCGCTGATGGAATATACCCAGGTGATTATTGAACAGGCAGACAGGTTACGTAACCTGGTCGATCGCCTGCTGGGGCCGCAGCATCCCGGTATGCACATCACGGAAAGCATTCATAAAGTCGCGGAGCGCGTGGTGGCGCTGGTCTCCATGGAGTTGCCGGATAACGTCAAACTGATCCGTGATTACGACCCGAGCCTGCCTGAGCTGGCCCACGACCCGGAACAAATCGAGCAAGTGTTGCTGAATATCGTGCGCAACGCGCTGCAGGCCCTGGGGCCCGAAGGCGGCGAAATCATCCTGCGCACCCGTACCGCCTTTCAGCTCACGCTCCACGGCGTACGTTACCGTCTGGCGGCGCGTATCGACGTGGAAGATAACGGGCCCGGTATCCCGCCCCATCTGCAGGATACGCTGTTTTACCCCATGGTTAGCGGCCGCGAAGGCGGCACCGGTCTTGGGCTTTCCATCGCCCGCAGTCTTATCGATCAGCACTCCGGCAAAATTGAATTTACCAGTTGGCCTGGCCATACCGAGTTCTCGGTATACCTGCCTATTCGGAAATAGAGGTGTTTATGCAACGAGGGATAGCCTGGGTAGTCGATGACGATAGCTCCATCCGTTGGGTGCTTGAACGCGCACTCACCGGAGCGGGTTTAAGCTGCACCACGTTTGAGAGCGGCAATGAGGTGCTTGATGCCCTCACTACCAAAACGCCGGACGTTTTACTTTCCGACATTCGCATGCCTGGGATGGACGGCCTGGCGCTGTTAAAGCAGATTAAACAACGCCATCCGATGCTTCCGGTCATCATTATGACCGCGCACTCGGATCTCGATGCCGCCGTCAGCGCCTATCAGCAGGGGGCCTTTGATTACCTGCCGAAACCTTTTGATATTGATGAGGCTGTAGCGCTGGTTGACCGTGCGATTAGCCATTATCAGGAGCAGCAGCAGCCGCGTAATACGCCGGTCAGCAGCCCGACGGCCGATATTATTGGCGAAGCGCCGGCGATGCAGGATGTGTTTCGCATCATTGGCCGCCTGTCACGCTCCTCAATCAGCGTACTGATCAACGGCGAATCAGGTACCGGTAAAGAGCTGGTCGCCCACGCGCTGCATCGCCACAGTCCACGCGCCAAATCGCCGTTTATCGCCCTTAACATGGCGGCCATTCCGAAAGATTTAATTGAATCGGAACTGTTCGGCCATGAAAAAGGGGCTTTTACCGGTGCCAATACCGTCCGTCAGGGGCGTTTTGAGCAGGCCGATGGCGGTACTTTGTTCCTTGATGAAATTGGCGATATGCCGCTGGATGTTCAGACGCGACTGCTGCGCGTGCTGGCTGACGGCCAATTTTATCGCGTTGGCGGCTATGCGCCGGTGAAAGTCGATGTGCGGATTATTGCCGCGACCCATCAGAACCTTGAGCTACGCGTGCAGGAAGGAAAATTCCGTGAAGATTTGTTCCATCGCCTGAACGTGATTCGCGTGCATTTGCCGCCGCTGCGCGAACGCCGAGAAGATATTCCGCGCCTGGCGCGCCACTTCCTGCAGATTGCCGCCCGTGAACTGGGCGTCGAAGCCAAGCAGCTGCATCCGGAAACGGAAGCGGCGCTGACGCGACTGGCCTGGCCCGGTAACGTGCGCCAGCTGGAGAATACCTGTCGCTGGCTAACGGTGATGGCAGCAGGCCAGGAGGTACTGACCCAGGATCTGCCGTCCGAGCTGTTCGAAACGTCGATTCCCGATAGCCCAACGCAACTCCAACCGGATAGCTGGGCGACGCTGCTGGGGCAATGGGCCGACCGCGCCCTGCGTTCCGGTCATCAAAACCTGCTATCAGAAGCGCAGCCGGAGATGGAGCGTGCACTGCTCACCACCGCGCTGCGCCATACGCAAGGGCATAAGCAGGAAGCCGCTCGTCTGCTAGGATGGGGGCGAAATACGTTAACGCGGAAGCTAAAAGAGCTGGGAATGGAATAACACCGGACTCAGCGGTGAAATGAACGCCCGGTGAGCTGGCTCACCGGGATTCGCTTAAATAACGCGAGAGAACTGCTGCAGGCGCGCTTTCTGCCGCAGATAGGCATCGAAGCACATACAGATATTACGAATCAACAGACGGCCTTTTGCCGTAACCTGTATTCCTTTTTCATCCACATCCACCAGCCCGTCTTTCGCCAGCGGCGCCAGCAATTTCATATCTTCGGCAAAGTAATCGTTGAAGATAAGATCCCACTGCGTTTCAACCGCCGAGAACTCAAGACGGAAGTTGCAAATCAGGGCCTTAATGATATCCCGGCGGATACAATCATCGCGGGTTAACGCAATACCCCGCCACAGCGCGGTGCCGCTTTCATCGACCTGCTGATAATACTGTTTCAGCTCTTTCTGGTTCTGCGCATAGCAGTCGCCAATCATACTGATCGCCGACACGCCCATTCCGAGCAGGTCGGTATCGCCCTGGGTGGTGTACCCCTGGAAGTTGCGGTGCAGCACGCCTTCACGCTGGGCAATTGCGAGTTCATCGTCCGGCCGGGCAAAGTGATCCATACCGATAAACTGATAGCCAGCGTCGGTAAGCGAAGCGATGGTTTCCTGCAGGATATCCAGTTTCTGCTCTGCGCTCGGTAAATCCGCGTCTTTAATTTTGCGCTGCGCAGCGAATAGCGTGGGCAGATGCGCGTAGTTAAATACGCTCAGACGGTCCGGATTGAGTTCAGCGACTTTCTGCAGCGTGAAGGCAAAGCTTTCCGGCGTTTGCTTCGGCAGACCGTAAATCAAATCGATGTTGGTCGATGTGAAGCCAATCTCACGCGCATGACGCAGCAGCGCAAAGATGAATTCTTCATCTTGTTCACGGTTCACCAGGCGCTGTACTTCTTTATTGAAATCCTGCACCCCCATGCTCAAACGGTTGAACCCTGCGGATCGTAAATGATCCAGTACATCCAGTTCGATTTCACGCGGATCGACTTCGATGGAGATTTCCGCATCGGCGTTAAAGCTGAAGTGGCCACGCAGCAGATTCATCAAGCGGCTAATTTGCGCTTTGTTGAGATAGGTCGGCGTACCGCCGCCCCAGTGCAGTTGGCTAACCTGACGGCCGGCAAAAAGCGGCGCGCGGTGAATAATTTCCTGCTCAAGGACATCAAGATACTGGTCAGCCTTATGCTGCTGACGGGTGACAATCTTATTACAGCCGCAAAAATAGCAGAGCTTATGGCAGAACGGGATATGGACGTACAGCGACAGCGGGCGCTGCGGGTAACGGGCGACGGCGGCGGCAAAATCAGCAGCGCCGAACGCCGGAGAAAACTCCAGCGCGGTGGGATACGAGGTATATCGCGGCCCGGAATAATTATATTTCTGGATAAGGGCCAGATCCCAGTCGATTAACTGCTCAGACATGCTCACTCCTTCCGATGATGCCGTCGACGGGTACGCCGTGCCGGCCCAACCGCACCTCGGGTCATGAGCCGGTTGCGCAGCCATTTTTGACGCCGCGACAACCGTCTTAGTTTAACGAATAACCACAGCAGATAACATATAACCAGAAGGGTTATAAGCAGGACCGGGAATCCGATGGGATGCAAACGTTAGTTTCCACCCTTCAGCAGACGCATCATATCTTCCTGACGCTCTTCTTCTTCCTCGTCCTCGTCGTCATCATAGGAGAGGCCAAGCTGCTGCATCAGCGCGTCAATACGATCCAGTTTAGCATCGACCCAGGCCTGCTCTTCAGCATTCAGGGTACCGCCCTCTTCCAGACGTTCCAGCAGCGCGTCCAGGCGCTCATCATTCTCCAGCAAATCCAGCTCAGCCTGCGGTGAAAGCATAGGTTTCTCGCTCTTTGGTTTGTGCTGCTTAACGGCCGGGGTGCTTTCAGTCACGCCCAGCGGGATCGGTTTTTTGCTGCCAATGCGTGGGTCCAGCTGCTGGCTGCGGCCTTTGCCTGCTGAAGCAGCATCGCCGCCGCTGGCGCGGCTGCCTGCGGCATGGCCGCGGTGTTTTTTCTGACGTTTACGGTCGCGTGCTTCCTGGTTCAACTCTTCACGCGACTTACCACGTGCTTTACCGCGCGATGCGGATGCCGGTTTTTTCATGATGTGTGATCTTCAGACAGTTTTCTTCAGTATAGAATTGAGGCGGAATCTAGCAGAAAGCAAGCAAAGAAAAAAGGCGACAGATTAATCTGTCGCCTTTTTCCGCACTCACAACCCTTAACGGGTTTCCACTTTCCATGTCAGCTATCGACTTACCCTGTCTTTCCCTTAGCTTCCAACGGTCCTTGTTCTATCCCTTTCCCTTTTAAAACGTCTCCAGACGTTTGTCATCCTGACAATCCCGGTCTTCGCCTCCTGGCGCTCCTGACCCCTCGTCCTGAGTCGTAATCCTCCGGCATCCTCGCCTTTGCCCACTACTTTACCGTTTTGCCGGAAATCGACAACCACCTGTAGGATGAAAAGCCTGCTTAAGGGAATAGAGTTTCCTGTAACAGTATGATTTAACGATAATCTATGAATTTGACGTCAGGTTTTTCTCACAAATTTCGTATAGTCCTTATGGACAATGTCTCACAAAGCTCATGGTTTTTACTTACAACGCCGACGTGCGGTAAAAACAGCCTTTTTCTGCCTTTCAGGTATAATCCCCGCCATAGCCTGATTTTACGGAGACGACAGTCTTGACCAACTGGAATTATCAACAGACGCATTTTGTCACGAGCGCGCCTGATATCCGCCATCTTCCATCCGATACCGGAATCGAAGTGGCATTCGCTGGCCGCTCAAATGCGGGCAAATCCAGCGCCCTTAATACGCTGACTAACCAGAAAAGCCTGGCGCGTACGTCAAAAACGCCGGGTCGTACCCAGCTTATCAACCTGTTTGAGGTTGCGGAAGGTAAACGCCTGGTCGACTTGCCGGGGTATGGCTACGCGCAGGTGCCGGAAGAGATGAAAATCAAATGGCAGAAGGCGCTGGGTGAGTATCTTGAAAAACGTCTGTGCCTGAAAGGCCTGGTGGTATTGATGGATATCCGTCATCCGCTGAAAGATCTCGATCAGCAGATGATCGAATGGGCGGTAGAAAGCGATATACAGGTGCTGGTCCTGCTAACCAAAGCCGATAAGCTCGCCAGCGGCGCGCGTAAAGCGCAGGTCAATATGGTGCGTGAAGCGGTACTGGCCTTCAATGGCGATATCCAGGTTGAGCCTTTCTCTTCGCTGAAAAAATCTGGCGTGGATAAATTGCGTCAGAAGCTGGATAGCTGGTTTAACGACATCCCGCCGCAAGAAGCCGCCGAAGACGCAGAGTAACCCCCGCTTTTTCCGGATAATGGCGCCCAGCGCCCTATCCGGACGTTCATTTTACGCGGTTGTCAGCGCGTAAAACTTTTCTTTCGCGCAATAAAAAACGCCCCGGTCATAAATGACCGGGGCGGCTAAAATATTCAGCCAAATCCGATTACGTGAAGTAAAAGGTCTGAAAGATAGAACATCTTACCTCTGTACCCTACGCGAATAACTTTACTCTTCTTTCGGTTATGGATAAAGCACTTTTTGTAGTTTTTTTTCACTATTTACATAACAAATTCAAATGACCATCACAAAAATCTATAAGTTATGTTGCTAACTTACAAAAAAGAGCCTTACAGATTGCCCACTTAGTGCGCTTGATCCCAGTTTTCACCGCTACCGACTTCCACCAATAACGGCACTGCAAGCGTGGTGCTGTTTTCCATTAACTCATGCACCTTCTTCGATACGCTATCCAGATCGTCTTTGTGCACTTCAAACACCAGTTCATCGTGCACCTGCATGATCATCCGCACGCGCGGTTTTTCGCTCAGCAGCCAGTCATCAACGGCGATCATTGCCCGTTTAATAATATCCGCCGCCGTTCCCTGCATCGGAGCGTTAATCGCTGCACGTTCCGCGCCCGCGCGGCGCGCGCCATTGCTGGATTTGATATCCGGCAGATACAGACGACGCCCTTCCAGCGTTTCGACATAGCCCTGCTCTTTCGCCTGCGCGCGGGTACGTTCCATGTAGTCCAGTACGCCCGGATAGCGTTCGAAATAGAGATCCATATACTTCTGCGCTTCTTTACGCGGGATATTCAGCTGACGCGCCAGACCAAATGCGCTCATACCGTAAATCAGGCCAAAGTTAATCGCCTTCGCGCTGCGGCGCTGTTCATTACTGACGCTTTCCAGCGGTAAGCCAAATACCTCTGCCGCGGTGGCGCGGTGAATATCCTTACCTTCCGCAAACGCCTTCAGCAGCCCCTCATCGCGCGACAGGTGCGCCATGATGCGCAGCTCAATCTGCGAATAGTCGGCAGACACAATCAGATAGTCCTGAGGCGCAATAAACGCCTGACGAATACGACGACCTTCGTCATTACGTACCGGAATATTCTGCAGGTTAGGATCGGTCGAAGAGAGACGCCCGGTCGCCGTCACCGCCTGATGATACGAAGTATGAACGCGGCCGGTTTTCGGGTTAATCATCAGCGGCAGCTTATCGGTATAGGTCGATTTAAGCTTCGCCAGCCCACGATACTCGAGGATCACCTTCGGCAGCGGATAATCCAGCGCCAGTTCCTCCAGCACCTCTTCAGAAGTCGACGGCGCGCCGCCAGGCGTTTTCTTCAGCGGCTTGATGCCCTGCTTTTCAAACAAGATGGTTTGCAACTGTTTGGTAGAAGAGAGGTTGAACTCCTCACCGGCAATCTCATGGGCACGTTGTTCCAGCTCAACCAGACGCTTAGCGATCTCCTGCGAATGCGCATGTAGCACCGCCGGATCGATCTTCACGCCGTTGCGCTCAACCCGCGACAGCACCGGCACCAGCGGCATCTCGATATTTTTAAAGATATTCAGCGGGCCTTCATGCTGCTGTAGTTGCGGCCACATCTTCAGATGCAGTTGTAGCGTCACGTCAGCATCTTCCGCGGCGTAACGCCCTGCCTCTTCCAGCGCAATCTGATTAAAGGTGAGCTGATTTTTCCCCTTACCGGCAATCTCTTCAAAGGTGATGGTTTTGTGTTTCAACCAGCGATCGGACAGGCTATCCATATCATGTCGACCCGCGACGCTGTCGAGGGTGTAGGATTCCAGCATGGTGTCGAAGGCAATACCACGCAGTTCAATGTCGTAGTTGGCCAGGATGCCGCGATCGTACTTCAGGTTTTGCCCTACTTTTAGCACCTTGTCATCTTCCAGCAGCGGCTTGAGCAGCTCCAGCACGCGTTCACGTGGGATCTGGTCCGGCGCGTCGAGATAATCATGGGCTACCGGCACATAAGCCGCAACGCCAGGCTCAATCGCGAATGACAGGCCAACCAGATTGGCGGAAATGTTATCGAGGCTATCCGTTTCGGTATCAAAAGCAAATAGCGGCGCTTTCTTCAATCTGGCAATCCATTCGACCAGCGTCGCTTCATCCAGGATTGTCACATAATGCTCAGCAGAGAGCGTCGCGGCGACCTCTTCTTCCACAATCACCGCGGCTTCAGCTGGTTTCGCCGCTGGTTTAGCGCCTTTCCCCTGTAGCCATTTACCGGATTCGACATCGGTGATCCAACGTTTGAATTCATATTGCTTAAAGAGCGCCAGCAGTTCATCAGCCGCCGGCTGCGCAACTAACAGCTCTTCGCAACCCAGATCCAGCTCCACATCGGTTTTTATTGTGGCGAGTTGATAAGAGAGGTAGGCCACCTCTTTGTTCTGCTCCAGCTTCGCCGCCATCGTTTTCGCGCCGCGGAAGGTCAGCCCGGCGATTTTTTCTGGTTCCGCATAGAGCGCATCCAGACCGCCCAATCCCTGCAGTAGCGCCTGCGCCGTTTTTTCCCCTACGCCCGGGACGCCAGGTATGTTATCTGAGGAGTCGCCCATCAGCGCCAGGAAATCAATAATCAGTTCCGGCGGTACGCCGTACTTATTCACGACCTCTTCCGGGCCGAGAATAGTGTTGGTCATGGTGTTGATTAAGGTAATGCCCGGCGTCACCAGCTGAGCCATATCTTTATCGCCGGTGCTGATCAGTACCGGACGGCCCACTTTTTCCGCTTCGCGAGCCAGCGTGCCGATAACGTCATCCGCTTCAACGCCAGGCACCGCCATCAGCGGCAGCCCCATCGCCTTCACCATCTTGTGCAGAGGTTCGATCTGCGCGCGTAGATCGTCCGGCATCGGCGGACGATGTGATTTGTAGTGCTCAAACAATTCGTCACGGAAGGTTTTCCCTTTGGCATCAAATACCACGACGGCATGCGTCGGCTGATACTGCAGGATCAGGCTACGCAGCATATTCAGAACGCCGTACATTGCACCGGTAGGCTCCCCTGCGCTATTGGTTAGCGGCGGGAAGGCGTGGTAAGCCCGGTAGAGATAAGAGGAGCCGTCGACGAGGATGAGAGGGTTTTCTGGGATCTGAACCATAATTTCCGTGCCTGTTTATCAGATTATGGGTAAAGGATGCCACAGACGGGCATGAAATCCTGAATTTTTCCCGCATTTAGCCGAAAAGATTCATCGCAGAGGTGAATCGCTGCACAATATTATCTGTGGATAACTTTGTGCATAGTTTTATCGCCTCAGCCAAAAAAGCCTAAACCATGTAACAAAGAATCTTATAAATCATTATATATCAATGCATTAATTATGCACCCAAGGCTATATATGCTTCATGATGACTCAATGTTCCATGTGGATATAAGATTCGCGTTTTTTTCTGTTCTGGTAAGACCCGTTATTTGCCGCGTTTTCTGGTAAAATCAGCCCCTTGCGCGGTTTAAGAACGTTCTTTGCCGGCCTAACTTTCTGAATAAACTAACTATGTCGAGATTTCTCGCTGCGATAACACTCCCGCTGAGTATCGCCCTTACCATCTTAGTCACCATTATCTGTTCCGTGCCGATTATCATCGCCGGGCTGATTAAACTGCTGGTACCTATCCCGGCGGTTTGGCGTTCTATTTCCGTTTTTTGCAATTTCATGATGTATTGCTGGTGCGAAGGACTGGCGCTGCTGCTGCATCTCAACCCATGGTTGAAATGGGATGTTCAGGGGCTGGAAGGGCTGAATAAAAAGAACTGGTATCTGCTTATCAGCAATCATCACAGCTGGGCGGATATCGTGGTACTTTGCGTCCTGTTTCGCAAACATATCCCGATGAATAAATACTTCCTCAAGCAGCAGTTGGCCTGGGTACCCTTTATCGGCCTGGCCTGCTGGGCGCTTGATATGCCTTTTATGCGCCGCTATTCGCGCGGCTACTTACTGCGCCACCCGGAACGCCGCGGTAAAGACGTCGAAACGACTCGCCGCTCATGTGAAAAATTCCGTTCTCATCCGACAACCATCGTCAATTTCGTTGAAGGTTCAAGGTTTACCGTAGAAAAGAAGCGCGAGACGCGCTCGCCTTACCACAACCTATTGCCGCCTAAAGCTGCGGGCATTGCGATGGCATTAAACGTCCTCGGCGCACAGTTCGATAAGCTACTGAACGTTACGCTGTGCTATCCGGACAATAATGCCAGGCCGTTTTACGATATGTTAAGCGGTCGCCTGACGCGCATCGTGGTACGTATTAATCTGGTGCCGATTGGCGAGGAACTACACGGTGATTACGTCAATGATAAAAACTTTAAGCGCGGTTTCCAGCGCTGGCTGAATGGGCTTTGGGAAGAAAAAGATCGCCAGCTCACTGACATTATGCAAGGTAACGAAAAGTCGTAACTATTTAGTCGATAAAAAAAGCCGGTCAGTGACCGGCATTTTTTTATTTCTTTTCAACCAGTTGTTTCACAGTATCTGCGTACTGGGAGACAAACGCGTCCATATTGCTGGTATCCATACCCTGCGGGTTCAGCTGGTATTTACCATTAACAAACATCGCCGGAACGCCCTGCAGCTGTAAATCGGCTGCGGCTTTCTCTTGTTGGGCGACCAGAGACTTCACCACAAAGCTGTTCCATGCCGCGTCGTAATCTTCACCTTTCACGCCCGCATCAACGAAGACTTTACGGATGTCGGCAGTGGACTGCACGGTTTGGGTTTTCTGTACCGCTTCAAACATCGGCGCGGTTACTTTATCTTCAACGCCCAGCGCGATCGCCACAGCCCACGCCTGGGTCAGGTCTTTACCCAACGGGCCCAGGAATTCAACGTGATACTTGGTCATTTTGGTGCCTTCCGGCAGTTTCTGACGTACGTTGTCGGAAACGTGCAGCACTTCTTCAAACTGATAGCAGTGCGGGCAGTAGAATGAGAAGAACTCAAGGACCTGAGGTTCGCCTGCAACCGGCTTATCAAGGGTGGTGTACTGCTTGCCGTCGGTGATCTGGGCAGCGGATGCACTGAAAGCCAGAATCATACCAGCCAGCGCCAGCCAAATTTTTTTCATGATTATTTCTCTCCTGATATATCACATTAATACATTGGCGTTAACTGAAGAGGGGGTTCCTGCAGAACCTTCACCTGCTCAAGAAATGTTGCAGTCTGCCCGCGCCAATAATCTTCCCCGGTTAACCATGGGAAATTTATAGGGAAAGCAGGATCGTCCCAACGCCTGAGCAGCCACGCCAGATAATAAACTAAACGCATGGCGCGTAAAGGTTCGATGAGAGCGATTTCGTCCGTATTGAACGGACTGAATTCTTCATAGGCCTCAATGATGGTCTCCAGCTGCATGCGCTGTTCGGCTTTATCGCCATTCAGCAGCATCCAGAGATCCTGTACTGCCGGGCCGGTGCGGGCATCATCTAAATCAACAAACAGCGGACCATCGCGCCACAGGATATTGCCGGCGTGGCAGTCGCCATGCAGACGAAGCGTATCCGCACGCCCGTGCCACCGTGCCCTGACGGCATCGATGAGTTTATCAGCCGCACTCAGGAAATCAGCCTTCAGGCCAGATGGAATAAGCGTCGCCTGTTCGAATACCTGACGTGGTTCCAACAGATATTCTTGTACGCCAATCTCCGGGCGCGCATTAAAACGCTGCTTACGACCGGTCTGGTGCAGGCGGCCAAGATAGCGCCCGACCCATTCTATTTGGTCAAGATTATCCGCTTCGAACTGGCGGCCGCCGAGGCTTGGGAAGACGGCAAAGAAGAATCCTTGATGTTGATGTAGCGTGCTGTCGTTAAATAAGAGCGGCGCGGCAACGGGCACTTCATCTTCTACGAGTTGAAGCGCAAACTGGTGTTCTTCGAGGATCTGTTCTGCAGACCAGCGTTCAGGACGATAGAACTTCACCACATAGCGGCGGCGGTCTTCGTCCTGAAACTGGTAAACACGGTTCTCATAGCTATTAAGCGGAGTCAGACCGGAGTCGACCCGCATTCCCAGATCGAATAATCCATCAATGATGGTATCCGGGTGAAGCGTCTGAAAAGTAAAAGCGTTATCGTGCATCCTGACATCCGATAATCGTACGAATGCTTCAGGATATCATCTCGTAGCCGGTTTCGCGGCAGCACTTACAACCTTTTACTCTTTAATAACACCGCGCGCGCGTAACAGTGCGGTTTTAAAATCCTCTTCATAATCTTTCTGAATACCCGGGATGACGGCCTCTTTCGATGAATCACGCATCTTCAGGTGATAAATCAGAATATCATCAGAAAGATCGGCTAGTTCACCTTTATAACCTGCTTCCGCCGCCAGTTTCTGCAAGAATTGCATCAGGTTCAGTTCAGGTTCTTTTTGCCAGGCTGGCTGGAGAAGCTCAATTACTTCATTCAGGCGTTTACATTTCATAGTCATGCTCCTTACTCTTGATAGGGACAAGTTAACAGGGTCAATCCCACAATGAAAGAGGCGATATTAATATGCAAAGCGAGGCAATAACCGGCGTCGTGCTGGCGGGTGGAAGAGCTACGCGCATGGGCGGTGTTGATAAGGGATTGCAGTTGCTGAATGGTCGTCCTCTCTGGCGTCACGTTGCGGATTCATTAGAGCCGCAGGTAGGCAGATTAGTGATTAGCGCTAATCGCAATCTTGAGTATTGGCATACTAGCGGATATGCCGTTTATCGCGATACCCAAGCTGATTATCCAGGGCCACTGGCCGGAATGCTTGCCGTTATGCAGCAGGTAGATAGCCCATGGTTTGTATTTTGCCCCTGCGACACGCCGTTCATCCCCTCTTTTCTGGTCGAGCGCTTTCTACAACAGAAAGCTTCAGCGCCGGTGGTTTGGGTACACGATGGCGAGCGCGATCATCCCGCCGTTGCATTAGTCCACCGACGAATTATTCCGGAGCTGGAGACTTATCTGGCTCATGGAGAACGCCGGGTGATGGTCTTTATGCGTCAAGTGGGCGGGCACCCGGTGAATTTCAGCGATGTGAAATCAGCATTCATCAATGTGAATACGCTGGATGATTTGCAGCAGATGCAGGAGTCATCATGATCCCATTACTGGCGATCGCCGCATGGAGCGGTACCGGGAAAACAACACTATTAAAACGCCTCATCCCTGCACTCTGCGCCAAAGGATTACGCCCGGGACTGATTAAGCACACTCATCATGATATGGATGTCGATAAGCCAGGCAAGGATAGTTACGAATTGCGCAAAGCTGGCGCTTCGCAAACTATTGTCGCAAGCGCGCAGCGTTGGGCGCTGATGACAGAAACCCCTGATAAACCCGAATTAGATCTTCAATGGCTGGTAAGCAGAATGGATCCGGAAAAGTTGGATTTCGTTTTGGTGGAGGGTTTTAAGCATGAACCTGTACCGAAGATCCTGCTTTTCCGGCAAAACAGCGGACATCGTGTAGAAGAGTTAGTGATTGATGAACATACGATAGCAGTGGCCAGCGATGTGCCCATCGCGACGTCACTTCCGCTGTTGGATTTAAATAATATTCCACAGATCGCGACGTTTATTGCGAGTTGGTTAAAGAGGCAATAGCGGTGATATAGGTGGGATTTTCCCGGAGGCGGTGCTGCGCACCTTTTTCGGGCTACGCGGTCTGTAGCCCCGGTAAGCGCAGCGCCACCGGGGGAATGGCGGCGCGTCTGGCCGCAAAACACAAAAACAAAAGGCTCAGTCTTCCGACTGAGCCTTTT
>NZ_JBPNXF010000016.1:0-86482 GCF_051207495.1 Klebsiella sp. K-3
ATATTAAGCCTGCTATATTAGCGGGCTTAATAGCGAGAAAGATTTAGGGGCGTAGCTCAGTTGGTAGAGCACCGGTCTCCAAAACCGGGTGTCGCGAGTTCGAGTCTCTCCGCCCCTGCCATATATAATCCTTTGCTTCGGCAAAGGATTTTTTTTGTCTTTAATTTCTCCTCTTACTCTGCCTTTCCTGTTGTTTTGTCACTCCGTCCATGGAGTCAGATCGCTATTCCAGGATGCTGCTTTTCAGAATCTCGCGAATATGGGCCTGCTTATCGCTATTTTGTAGCCAGATGGCATACAGAGGACGTGAAAGCGTCGCGCTATCGGTCACCGTGTGCAGGCCGGTTTTCTGCTGTGCCCAACTAACGGGTAACCATGTACAACCATTCAGCGTACTGAGTTGCTGATAAGCCAGTTCTGCGGAACTCGTCGTCAACAGGGGTACATCATCGCTGCCGATCAAACCCACTTCGTTTTGCTGGAAATCCGGCCCCCATTCCAGTCGCAGATAGTTCAAATCATTCTTATTTTTTCCCGGTGCGGCACAATAGAGCGCCAGGGTGAAATGACCCAATAACTGGCTGCTTAATTCATCCATCTTCGGTGATTCAGTGGTGATCAGGAGATCGAGCTGGCGTTCATGCAACTGCTTAACTAATGACTGGCGCTGGGCTATCCGCGCCTCAAATTGCAGGTTATAGGGATCTTTGTAGAGCGTTCCCAGCCAACCGTTCAACAGGCATTCCCATAGCGACGCGCTGGCGCCGATCGAAAATTCATTATGGCGAGAAGAGTGGGCGACCTCCTTACGCGCGGCCTGCCAGGTATTCATCAACGTTTCTGCATAGGGCAGGAGCTTTTCGCCGGCTGACGTCAGACGAATATTGTTACGATGGCGGGTGAATAAATTTACGCCCAGCTGGTTCTCCAACTGACGAATGCGGAAGCTAACCGCTGATTGTGTTAAATAAAGCGCTTCCGCTGCCCGGCCAAAGTGGCGAGTTCTGCTCACTTCAAGGAAAGTTTTGAGCAATTCCGTGTCCACACTCTTCTCCGCAAAATTATTTGTCGTGATGATTTAAATGTTTTGTTTGACGCTCTGTCAAGCGTAACTAATACTCCGCGCCATAAATAGCTCGGCCAAAGAATCAGGAGCGTGTAGGATGGCGGAAAGCTTTACGACGACTAATCGTTTTTTCGACAATAAAAATTATCCACGCGGGTTCTCCCGTCACGGTGATTTCACCATCAAAGAGGCGCAACTGCTTGAACGTCATGGTTACGCCTTTAATGAGCTGGAATTGGGTAAACGCGAGCCTGTTACCGAAGATGAAAAACAATTCGTTGCGGTATGCCACGGCGAACGTGAGCCGGTAACCGAAGCGGAACGCGTTTGGATTAAGTATATGGCGCGAATCAAACGTCCGAAGCGTTTTCATACTTTATCTGGCGGCAAGCCGCAGGTTGAAGGCGCTGAAGACTACACTGAAAGCGACGATTAAAAAAAAGGGCGAAAGCCCTTTTTTTATGCCATCAGCGTCTGCAGGTGATTTAACATACGGTCGATAGCCCGGTAGCTTAGCGCCTCCTGCAAATGATGACGTTCGATATCCCTATCCTCATTCAGATCGGCGATAGTACGCGCAACTTTCAGTAAACGTTGCCATGCGCGGATTGAGAGCCCTAACGCTGAGAGCGTCTGTTCCAGCCATATCGCGTCGTCTTCTTTCAGCTTGCACCAGACTTTTATCTCCCCGCTATCCAGTTGTGCATTAAGTTTATTCTGCCGTGCGATCTGTCTGTCGCGCGCCGCGAATACCCGTAGACGAATGGTGGCGCTTCGCTCTTCGCCAACGCCGCCCCGGCTTAATACGCCCGGTGGAGGAAGTGGAATCTCAAGCGAGAGATCGAAGCGGTCGAGAAATGGCCCTGACAATCGGCCCAGGTAGCGCAGGGTCTGTTCCGGTGTGGCCCGATTATGCTGACCCTGGTAATGTCCTGTTGGGCTGGGATTCATGGCGGCAATCAACTGAAATCGCGCAGGATAGTCAATCTTAGCCCGAGTGCGGGAAAGATGAATTTTTCCTGATTCAATGGGCTCTCGTAGTGCATCCAGAACCCGACGCTCGAATTCAGGTAGTTCATCAAGAAACAGAATACCGTTATGCGCGAGAGAGATCTCTCCAGGGGCCGGGATTGAGCCGCCGCCGACCATCGCCGTTAGCGACGCGCTATGGTGAGGGGCGCGAAAAGGCCGCCGACGCCACTGACGCGTGACGTAATGAGCATTGACGAGGCTGAGGATGGCCGCGCTTTCCAACGCTTCCTGGTTGCTTAGCGGCGGTAAAAGCCCCGGCAAACGGCTGGCGAGCATCGTCTTTCCTGTACCCGGTGGACCCATCAAGAGTAAATTGTGACCGCCCGCTGCGACTATCTCCAGCGCGCGTTTTCCCTGCTGTTGGCCAATGACATCGCCGAGATCGTCATAATCGTCCTCTCCCGCAGTTATTTCACCAGTCGGCGGCTGCAGAGTATGTTTCCCTTCCAGAAACGCACAGACTTCCTGCAGGTGCCCTGCTATAAGGCACTCATTGCCGTTAATCAAGCCGACCTCTTCGGCGTTATCTCCAGCAACGACAATCTGCCTTCCGGCTTTTATCGCTTCCATAGCGCTGGATATTGCCCCAGGAACGCCGCGTAATGCGCCTGTAAGCGCTAATTCGCCAATAAACTCATACTGATTAAGTTTCGGGGCGGCAAGCTGCTGCGAAGCGACCAGGAGCGCGAGAGCGATAGGTAAATCATATCTCCCGCCCTCTTTCGGCAGATCGGCTGGGGCAAGGTTTATGGTTATCTTCTTTGCCGGAAAGCTGTAGCCGCTGTTAATAATGGCGCTACGTACCCGATCGCGGGCTTCCTTTACCGTGGTTTCCGGCAGACCTACCATCGTCAAACCGGGGAGTCCGTTGCTGATATGGACTTCGACGGTAATTAGCGGCGCGCTGACCCCGAGCGCCGCGCGGGTATAGACAATTGCGAGTGACATAACGCCTCCTGAGCGGAATGATTATGTCTATTTCTGTGGTTTCATGAACCTATGAATGTTTAACTTTACGCTGCCTGTTCCAGACAATTGTCTGCAAAGTTTTGCATTTTCATTGTTTTCGGAGTGCGCGCGCAAATCCGTCATGACGCCGTTTTAATGCCGTAAAACACGGATGCAAAAGCGAGAATAAGCTGAATTTTTTTCATTTAATTTTTTTCTTTTTAAAAACAACTGGTTTAATAAAAATCGTTAGCAAGATCAGAAAATGGAACATAAAAAAATCTTGTGCTTAATGTGATGTCTGTGGTAACTCTTTAGGTATTCCTTCGAACAAGAAGCCAGAAAGAACAGAAAATGACAGCCCTTCTACGAGTGATTAGCCTGGTCGTGATTAGCGTGGTGGTGATTATTATCCCACCGTGCGGGGCTGCACTTGGACGAGGAAAGGCTTAGAAATCAAGCCTTAACGAACTAAGACCCCCGCACCGAAAGGTCCGGGGGTTTTTTTATAACTTAAAAAACATAAGCGAGGAGCAGGATATGGGTTTTAGCATAAAATTCTGTTTCTCCCGATCTATGACGGGGAAGTAACTATGAACGGGGCGCAGTGGGTGGTACATGCTTTGCGAACACAGGGTGTCGACACGGTATTTGGCTATCCGGGTGGCGCGATTATGCCGGTTTACGATGCTTTGTATGATGGCGGCGTGGAACACCTGCTGTGTCGGCACGAGCAAGGCGCCGCAATGGCCGCCATCGGTTATGCCCGCGCGACCGGCAAAACTGGAGTTTGCATCGCCACTTCCGGCCCTGGCGCCACCAACCTGATCACCGGTTTGGCTGACGCGTTACTTGATTCTGTGCCTGTTGTCGCCATCACCGGTCAAGTGGCGGCGCCGTTTATCGGCACCGATGCTTTTCAGGAAGTGGACGTTCTCGGTTTGTCGCTGGCCTGCACCAAACACAGTTTCCTCGTGCAGTCGTTGGAAGAGCTGCCGCGCGTGATCGCGGAAGCTTTCCAGGTGGCAAACTCAGGCCGTCCTGGCCCGGTACTGGTGGATATCCCTAAGGATATCCAGCTGGCTAAAGGCGAATTAGATCCGCATTTCTCTACCGTTCCTGACGATGTTGAGTTCCCTCACATACAAGTCGAGCAGGCGTTAGCGATGCTTGCACAGTCCCATAAGCCGATGCTGTACGTGGGCGGCGGCGTCGGAATGGCGCAAGCGGTGCCGGCCGTGCGCGAATTTCTGGCGGTGACGCAGATGCCTGTCACCTGCACACTGAAAGGGTTGGGCGCCGTTGCCGCAGATTATCCCTATTATCTCGGCATGCTGGGTATGCACGGTACCAAGGCGGCAAACCTGGCAGTGCAGGAGTGCGATTTATTGATCGCCGTCGGCGCCCGTTTTGATGACCGGGTGACCGGCAAGCTGAATACCTTTGCCCCGCACGCCAAAGTTATCCATATGGATATTGACCCGGCCGAGCTGAACAAACTGCGCCAGGCGCACGTCGCTTTAACTGGAGATTTAAACGCCATGCTGCCAGCATTGCAGCAGCCGTTGGCCATTGATGCGTGGCGCGAGCACAACGCACAGCTGCGCGCGGAGCACACCTGGCGTTACGATCATCCCGGCGAGGCAATCTACGCGCCGCTGTTGCTCAAGCAGCTTTCCGATCGCAAACCGGCGGATTGCGTCGTGACGACCGATGTTGGCCAGCACCAAATGTGGTCGGCCCAGCACATGACCTATACCCGCCCGGAAAATTTCATCACTTCCAGCGGCTTGGGCACCATGGGTTTTGGTCTGCCGGCAGCCGTTGGCGCGCAGGTGGCCCGCCCGGACGATACGGTTATCTGTATCTCCGGCGATGGCTCTTTCATGATGAACGTGCAGGAGCTGGGCACCGTTAAACGTAAGCAGTTACCGTTGAAAATCGTGCTGCTGGATAACCAACGTCTAGGTATGGTTCGCCAGTGGCAGCAGCTGTTCTTCCAGGAGCGTTACAGCGAAACCACGCTTACCGATAATCCTGATTTTCTTACGCTGGCCAGCGCCTTCGGCATTCCAGGCCAGCACATCACCCGTAAAGACCAGGTTGAAGCGGCACTCGACACCATGCTTTCGAGCCAGGGGCCATACCTGCTTCATGTCTCAATCGATGAACTTGAGAATGTCTGGCCGTTGGTGCCGCCCGGCGCCAGTAATGCAGAAATGCTGGAGAAATTATCATGATGCAACATCAGGTCGCTTTACAGGCTCGCTTCAACCCCGAAACCTTAGAACGCGTGCTGCGCGTGGTGCGCCATCGCGGTTTTCAAATCTGCTCAATGAATATGGAAACCGCGTCGGATGCGCAAAACATAAATATCGAACTGACCGTTGCCAGTCAGCGGCCCGTCGAATTACTGTTTAGTCAGTTACGCAAACTGGTCGACGTCGCCTGCGTCGAGATCCAGCAACCCACATCACAACAAATCCGCGCCTGAGCGCAGAGGAATAAAAAAAATGACGACGAAGAAAGCTGATTACATTTGGTTCAATGGCGAGATGACCCCATGGGGCGAGGCGAAAGTACACGTCATGTCCCACGCGTTGCACTACGGGACTTCGGTATTCGAAGGTATCCGCTGCTACGATTCTCACAAAGGGCCAGTGGTGTTCCGCCATCGTGAACACATGCAGCGTCTGCATGATTCAGCAAAAATCTACCGTTTCCCGGTTTCTCAGAGCGTTGACGAGCTGATGGAAGCCTGCCGCGAAGTTATCCGTACCAATAAACTGACCAGCGCTTATATCCGTCCGCTGGTGTTTGTTGGCGATGTTGGCATGGGCGTTAACCCGCCGGACGGCTATAAAACCGACGTTATCATCGCGGCGTTCCCGTGGGGTGCATACCTTGGCGCAGAAGCGCTGGAGCAGGGGATCGATGCGATGGTTTCTTCCTGGAACCGCGCGGCGCCAAACACCATCCCAACCGCAGCGAAAGCGGGCGGCAACTATCTCTCCTCTCTGCTGGTCGGCAGCGAAGCACGTCGTCACGGTTATCAGGAAGGTATCGCGCTGGACGTTAACGGCTATATCTCCGAAGGCGCAGGCGAAAACCTGTTTGAGGTGAAAGATGGCGTGCTGTTTACTCCGCCGTTTACCTCTTCCGCGCTGCCGGGTATCACCCGCGACGCCATCATCAAACTGGCGAAAGATCTCGGTATCGAAGTCCGCGAGCAGGTGCTGTCCCGCGAATCTCTGTACCTGGCGGATGAAGTGTTCATGTCCGGTACCGCTGCGGAAATCACGCCGGTACGCAGCGTTGACGGTATCCAGGTTGGCGCAGGCCGCCGTGGCCCGGTGACCAAACGCATTCAGGAAGCCTTCTTTGGCCTCTTCACCGGTGAAACGGAAGATAAATGGGGCTGGCTGGATCCGGTAAGTAAGTGATTAAAAATGGGACGGCACGCACCGTCCCATTGCATAAACAGAGATGGGAGTAAAAAGAGCATGCCTAAGTACCGTTCCGCCACCACCACACATGGCCGCAATATGGCGGGCGCCCGCGCGCTGTGGCGCGCAACCGGGATGACCGATGCCGATTTCGGCAAACCAATCATCGCCGTTGTTAACTCCTTTACCCAGTTTGTTCCAGGGCACGTGCATCTGCGCGATCTCGGCAAACTGGTTGCCGAGCAGATTGAAGCTGCGGGCGGCGTCGCTAAAGAATTCAACACCATCGCGGTGGATGATGGGATCGCCATGGGTCACGGGGGTATGCTCTATTCACTGCCATCCCGCGAGCTCATCGCCGATTCAGTCGAGTACATGGTTAACGCCCACTGCGCCGATGCCATGGTCTGTATCTCCAACTGTGACAAAATCACCCCGGGGATGCTGATGGCCTCCCTGCGGTTGAATATTCCGGTGATCTTTGTTTCCGGCGGCCCGATGGAAGCCGGGAAAACTAAGCTGTCTGACAAAATCATCAAGTTGGATCTGGTTGATGCCATGATTCAGGGGGCAGACCCGAAAGTCTCTGACGATCAGAGCGAACAGGTGGAGCGTTCCGCCTGTCCGACCTGCGGTTCGTGCTCGGGGATGTTCACCGCGAACTCAATGAACTGCCTGACCGAAGCATTAGGTCTGTCGCAGCCGGGTAATGGTTCTCTGCTGGCGACCCATGCCGACCGTAAAGCGCTGTTTCTCAACGCCGGTAAACGTATCGTTGAACTGACCAAACGCTACTACGAGCAGGACGACGCTTCCGCGCTACCGCGCAATATCGCCAGCAAGGCGGCATTTGAAAACGCCATGACTCTCGATATCGCAATGGGCGGCTCAACCAATACCGTACTGCACCTGCTGGCGGCGGCGCAGGAAGCCGAAATCGACTTCACCATGAGTGATATCGACAAGCTGTCCCGCAAAGTGCCGCAGCTGTGTAAGGTGGCGCCGAGTACGCAAAAATACCATATGGAAGACGTGCACCGCGCCGGTGGCGTGCTGGGTATTCTCGGCGAGCTGGATCGCGCGGGGTTACTCAACCGCGATGTTAAAAACGTCCTTGGCCTGACGCTGCCGCAGACCCTGGAACAGTACGATGTGATGGTGACCCAGGACGACGCGGTGAAAAAAATGTTCCGCGCCGGTCCGGCGGGGATCCGTACTACCCAGGCGTTCTCGCAGGATTGCCGCTGGGATACGCTGGATGACGATCGCGCTGAGGGATGTATCCGTTCTCTGGAACATGCCTACAGTAAAGACGGTGGCCTGGCAGTACTGTACGGTAACTTTGCCGAAAACGGCTGTATCGTCAAAACCGCTGGCGTCGACGATAGCATCCTGAAATTTACCGGCCCGGCGAAAGTTTATGAAAGCCAGGACGAAGCGGTTGAGGCTATCCTCGGCGGCAAAGTCGTGGAAGGCGACGTCGTGGTTATTCGCTATGAAGGGCCGAAAGGCGGGCCGGGAATGCAGGAGATGCTCTATCCGACCACCTTCCTCAAGTCCATGGGTCTTGGCAAAGCGTGCGCGTTGATCACCGATGGCCGTTTCTCCGGCGGCACCTCCGGGCTTTCCATCGGCCACGTATCGCCGGAAGCCGCGAGCGGCGGCAACATCGCTATCATCGAAGATGGCGACATGATTGCTATCGATATTCCGAACCGCGGTATTCAGCTGCAGCTCAGCGATGCCGAAATCGCCGCCCGTCGCGAAGCGCAAGAAGCGCGTGGCGATAAGGCGTGGACGCCGAAAGACCGCGAGCGCCAGGTCTCCTTCGCGCTGCGCGCTTATGCCAGCCTCGCGACCAGTGCCGACAAGGGCGCCGTGCGCGATAAATCAAAACTTGGGGGTTAATAATGGCCGAATCGCAACCCCTATCCGCCGCCCCTGAGGGGGCGGAGTATCTCCGGGCGGTACTGCGCGCGCCGGTTTATGAAGCGGTGCAGAAAACGCCGCTGCAAAAAATGGATAAGCTCTCTTCGCGGCTGGATAACGTGATTCTGGTGAAACGCGAAGACCGCCAGCCGGTGCATAGCTTTAAGCTGCGCGGCGCTTACGCGATGATGTCCGGCCTGACGGCGGAACAAAAATCAAATGGCGTGATCACCGCTTCGGCGGGTAATCATGCGCAGGGCGTGGCGTTTTCCGCATCCCGGCTGGGTGTTAAGGCGCTGATCGTGATGCCGGTAGCGACCGCCGATATCAAAGTCGATGCCGTTCGCGGCTTCGGCGGCGAAGTGCTGCTGCACGGCGCCAACTTTGACGAAGCGAAAGTCCGCGCGATTGAGCTGGCGCAGCAGCAGGGTTTTACCTGGGTGCCGCCGTTCGATCACCCGATGGTGATCGCCGGTCAGGGAACGCTGGCGCTGGAGCTGCTGCAGCAGGATGCCCACATTGACCGCGTATTCGTCCCTGTTGGAGGCGGCGGTCTGGCGGCAGGCGTGGCGGTGCTGATCAAGCAGCTGATGCCGCAGATTAAAGTGATAGCGGTGGAAGCGGAAGATTCGGCGTGTCTGAAAGCGGCGCTGGATGCCGGTCATCCGGTGGATCTACCGCGCGTCGGTTTGTTTGCTGAAGGCGTGGCGGTGAAGCGCATCGGCGATGAAACGTTCCGTTTATGCCAGGAGTATCTGGACGATATCATCACCGTCGATAGCGATGCTATCTGCGCGGCGATGAAAGATCTGTTCGAAGATGTGCGGGCGGTGGCGGAGCCTTCCGGCGCGCTGGCGCTGGCGGGGATGAAAAAGTATATCGCCCAGCATAACATCCGCGGCGAGCGTCTGGCTCACATCCTGTCCGGCGCCAACGTCAACTTCCACGGACTACGCTACGTTTCTGAGCGTTGCGAGCTCGGGGAACAGCGCGAAGCGCTGCTGGCGGTGACGATACCGGAAGAGAAAGGCAGCTTCCTTAAGTTCTGTCAGCTACTGGGCGGCCGTTCGGTCACCGAGTTCAACTACCGTTTTGCCGATGCCAAAGATGCCTGTATTTTCGTTGGCGTGCGGCTGAGCCGCGGGTTGGATGAGCGCAAAGAGATCCTCGAGCTGCTAAGCGAAGGCGGCTACAGCGTAGTCGATCTTTCCGATGACGAAATGGCGAAGCTGCACGTGCGCTATATGGTCGGCGGACGTCCGTCTAAACCGCTGCAGGAGCGCCTGTTTAGCTTCGAGTTCCCGGAATCGCCTGGCGCGCTGCTCAAGTTTCTGCACACCCTCGGCACCCACTGGAATATTTCGTTGTTCCACTATCGCAGCCACGGCACCGATTTTGGCCGCGTTCTGGCGGCGTTTGAGCTTGGCGAGCATGAGCCGGACTTCGAAACCCGTCTTAATGAACTGGGCTACGAGTGTCATGACGAAACCCATAACCCGGCGTTCCGCTTTTTCCTCGCGGGCTAGTGGTTAGGCAGGATTTTCCAGAACGCATCAATAAGCGGCTCGTACAGCCGCTTTTTTTGTGCGCAGACGCCCAGCTCAAATGGCGTCTTCTCATCGCTGCGATCGAGGATCATCACGCGATTGCGGACCGGCTCAGGGCTGTTTTCCAGCACCACTTCCGGCAGTAGCGCCACGCCGCAGCCGAGGGCGACCATCGATACCATGGCTTCATGGCCGCCGACGGTGGCGTAAATGGATGGATTGCTGATTTTATGGCGGCGGAACCACAGCTCGATGCGGCGGCGCACCGGCCCCTGATCGGCCATAATAAACGGTACCGTTGCCCAGTCAGGATGTTCGACCGACACCTGATTGCGCACCGGGCAGGGTAACGCCGGGGCAATCAGCACTACCGCAAGATTTTCCAGCATCGAAAACGCCACCGAGCCCGGCAGCGTCTCCGGCTTACCGGCAATGGCCAGATCGGCTTCTCCAGTGACCACTTTTTCCATCGCATCAGCGGCATCGCCAGTCGATAACTTTATCTCTACTGAGGGATGCGCGGCGCGAAAGCGGTCGAGAATCGGCGGCAGATGGCTGTAAGCGGCGGTCACGGAGCAGAAAATATGTAGCTCGCCGGAGAGCGACGGCCCCTGCTGGTCGATGGCGTGACGCAGTTGCTGATACTGCAGTAAAGTCTGCTGGGCAAAGGAGCGAAGTTCTTCGCCAGCCTCGGTTAGGGTCACGGTGCGATTATCGCGAACGAACAGCGGCTGGCCGAGGTCCTCTTCGAGGCGTTGAATCTGCCGCGAAAGCGTCGAGGGACTAACGTGCATAGCCCGCGCGCTGCGGCCAAAATGGCGGCTTTCCGCCAGATGCAGAAAGGTTTTCAGATCGCGTAAATCCATGGCTCAATCCCCTGAGAATAACGTTGCAGTTATTGCAATGTGATGTTGTGAATATATCAATTTTCGCAACGAAATTCCTGTCATATAGTGGGTTCATTCTCGCAAAACGCGAACCGAACAATAAGCACGACAACACAACATCACGAGGTATCACCATGGCTAACTACTTCAACACACTGAATCTGCGCCAGCAGCTGGCTCAGCTGGGCAAATGCCGCTTTATGGGGCGCGATGAATTTGCCGATGGCGCGAGCTATCTTCAGGGTAAAAAAGTAGTCATCGTCGGCTGTGGCGCGCAGGGCCTGAACCAGGGTCTGAACATGCGTGACTCCGGCCTGGATATCTCCTATGCGCTGCGTAAAGAAGCGATTGCCGAGAAGCGCGCATCCTGGCGTAAAGCGACGGAAAACGGCTTCAAAGTGGGTACCTATGAAGAGCTGATCCCGCAGGCTGACCTGGTTGTCAACCTGACTCCGGACAAACAGCACTCTGACGTTGTGCGTTCCGTACAGCCGCTGATGAAAGACGGCGCGGCGTTGGGTTACTCCCACGGCTTCAACATCGTTGAAGTGGGCGAGCAGATCCGCAAAGACATCACCGTGGTGATGGTGGCGCCGAAGTGCCCGGGTACCGAAGTTCGTGAAGAGTACAAACGCGGTTTCGGCGTGCCGACGCTTATCGCCGTACACCCGGAAAACGATCCGAAAGGCGAAGGTATGGCCATTGCTAAAGCGTGGGCAGCAGCGACCGGCGGCCATCGTGCGGGTGTTCTGGAATCCTCCTTCGTGGCGGAAGTGAAATCTGACCTGATGGGCGAACAGACCATCCTCTGCGGTATGCTGCAGGCGGGTTCTCTGCTGTGCTTCGACAAGCTGGTGGCTGAAGGTACCGATCCGGCCTATGCGGAAAAACTGATTCAGTTCGGTTGGGAAACCATCACCGAAGCGCTGAAGCAAGGCGGCATCACCCTGATGATGGATCGCCTGTCTAATCCGGCGAAACTGCGTGCTTACTCGCTGTCCGAACAGCTGAAAGAGATCATGGCGCCGCTGTTCCAGAAACATATGGATGACATCATCTCCGGCGAATTCTCTTCCGGCATGATGGCTGACTGGGCGAACGACGACAAAAAACTGCTGACCTGGCGTGAAGAGACCGGTAAAACCGCGTTCGAAACCGCGCCGCAGTATGAAGGTAAAATCGGCGAGCAGGAGTACTTCGATAAAGGCGTTCTGATGATTGCGATGGTGAAAGCGGGCGTTGAGCTGGCCTTCGAAACCATGGTTGATTCCGGCATCATCGAAGAGTCCGCTTACTACGAATCACTGCACGAACTGCCGCTTATCGCCAACACAATCGCCCGTAAGCGCCTGTATGAAATGAACGTGGTTATCTCCGATACCGCGGAGTACGGTAACTACCTGTTCTCTTATGCTTGCGTACCGCTGCTGAAAGAGTTCATGACTACCCTGCAGACCGGCGACCTGGGTAAAGCGATTGCCGAAGGCGCGGTGGATAACGCTCAGCTGCGTGACGTGAACGAAGCGATTCGCAGCCACGCTATCGAAGCGGTGGGTAAAAAACTGCGCGGGTATATGACCGATATGAAGCGTATCGCGGTTGCCGGCTGATAGAACAAAAGGTGCGGACGGATGCCCTCACCCCAACCCTCTCCCACAGGGAGAGGGGGCAAACATTAAAGGCCTTCTCTTTGAGAAGGCCTTGTTGTTTATTTCCGGTACAGCACTTTGATGATGTGGTAACCGAACTGGGTATGCAGCGGGCCGGTTGGCTCCAGTTCAGGGCAGGAGAAGACCACTTTATCGAATGCCGGAACCATCTGGCCCTGGCGGAATTCGCCCAGATCGCCGCCGCGTTTTCCTGACGGGCAGATAGAGTGTTTTTTTGCCAGCTTGCCGAAGTCGGCGCCGTTTTTGAGCTGCTCAAGCAGATCGAGAGCCAGTTTCTCTTCTTTTACCAGGATATGCAGTGCTGCCGCTGTTTTAGCCATGATTGCGCCTTGATTGAGTTGGGATAAATCAGGGCGCCATAGTAACACGCGCTAGCGGCGATACAGCACCTTGATGATATGGTAGCCAAATTTGGTTTGTACCGGGCCATAGGGTTTGAGCAGCGGACAGCTGAACACGGCTTTATCAAACGGAGCGACCATTGCGCCCTGCTGGAACTCCCCCAGATCGCCGCCATGGCGTCCTGACGGACATTTTGAGTAGCGCTTCGCCAGATGATCGAAGCTGACGCCCCGTTCCAGCTTGGCGAGGATCTCGTGTGCCAGTTTTTCTTCTTTGACCAGAATATGCAGGGCCGCTGCGCTTTTTGCCATTACCGGAGCCTCAGGATGAATTGCGTGGCTGACACTTTACCATCAGCCGGTAAATCTCGGCCTCGCTTTCTGCTACAATCCACACCCCGTTCGAAGATTGAGCAATATTCCCATGCGTTTAAACCCTGGCCAACAACAAGCCGTCGAATTCGTTACCGGACCGTGCCTGGTGCTGGCGGGCGCCGGTTCCGGTAAGACCCGCGTAATTACGAATAAAATCGCCCACCTGATCCGCGGTTGCGGTTATCAGGCGCGCCATATCGCGGCCGTCACCTTTACTAACAAGGCCGCGCGCGAAATGAAAGAGCGCGTCGGGCAAACGCTGGGGCGAAAAGAGGCGCGCGGGCTAATGATTTCCACCTTCCACACCCTGGGACTGGACATCATCAAACGTGAATACGCCGCGCTGGGAATGAAATCTAACTTTTCCTTGTTCGATGATACCGACCAGGTCGCGCTGCTCAAAGAGCTCACCGAAGGGTTGATCGAAGATGACAAAGTGGTGTTGCAGCAGCTGATCTCGACGATCTCCAACTGGAAAAACGATCTGAAAACGCCGGCGCAGGCGGCGGCTGGCGCGAAAGGCGAACGGGACCGCATCTTCGCCCACTGCTATGGGCTCTATGATGCGCATATGAAGGCCTGCAACGTCCTCGATTTTGACGACCTGATCCTGCTACCGACGCTGCTGCTGCAGCGAAATGAAGAGGTGCGCGAGCGCTGGCAGAACAAGATCCGTTACCTGCTGGTGGATGAGTATCAGGATACCAACACCAGCCAGTATGAGCTGGTGAAGCTGCTGGTGGGGCAGCGCGCGCGCTTTACCGTGGTGGGTGATGATGACCAGTCGATCTACTCGTGGCGCGGCGCGCGGCCGCAGAACCTGGTGCTGTTAAGCCAGGATTTTCCGGCGCTGCAGGTGATCAAGCTTGAACAGAACTACCGTTCATCAGGGCGTATTCTGAAGGCTGCCAACATTTTGATCGCCAATAACCCGCACGTGTTTGAAAAGCGGCTGTTCTCGGAACTTGGCTACGGTACCGAGCTGAAAGTGCTCTCCGCCAATAACGAAGATCATGAAGCGGAGCGCGTCGCTGGCGAACTGATTGCCCACCACTTTATTAATAAAACCAACTACAAAGATTACGCCATCCTTTATCGCGGCAATCACCAGTCGCGGGTCTTTGAAAAGATGCTGATGCAGAACCGCATCCCGTACAAAATCTCGGGCGGCACGTCGTTCTTCTCGCGTCCGGAAATTAAAGATCTGCTGGCCTATCTGCGCGTACTCACCAACCCGGATGACGACAGCGCCTTCCTGCGTATCGTCAATACGCCGAAGCGAGAGATTGGCCCGGCGACCTTGCAAAAACTGGGCGAATGGGCGATGAGCCGCAATAAAGGCTTATTCACCGCCAGCTTTGATATGGGGTTAAGCCAGACGCTGACCGGGCGCGGGTATGAATCCCTCACTCGTTTCACCCACTGGCTGCGGGAAATTCAGCAACTGACCGAACGTGAACCAGTCAATGCCGTGCGGGATTTAATTCGCGGGATTGATTATGAGTCCTGGCTATATGAAACCTCGCCGAGCCCGAAAGCCGCGGAAATGCGGATGAAAAACGTCAACCAGCTGTTCACCTGGATGACCGAAATGCTGGAAGGCAGCGAGATAGATGAGCCGATGACGCTGACGCAGGTGGTTACCCGCTTTACCCTGCGCGATATGATGGAACGCGGCGAATCGGATGAAGAGCTGGATCAGGTGCAGTTGATGACCCTGCATGCCTCAAAAGGGCTGGAGTTCCCGTATGTTTACCTGGTGGGAATGGAAGAGGGATTGCTGCCGCATCAGAGCAGTATCGATGAAGATAATGTTGATGAAGAACGGCGACTGGCCTATGTAGGTATCACGCGCGCGCAGAAAGAGTTAACCTTTACGCTCTGTAAGGAGCGTCGTCAGTATGGCGAGCTGGTGCGCCCGGAGCCGAGCCGTTTTCTGCTTGAGCTCCCGCAAGACGATCTGATTTGGGAGCAGGAGCGGAAAGTCATCTCTGCGGAAGAACGTATGCATAAAGGCCAGGCCAACGTCGCGAATATCAAGGCGATGCTGGCGAAGGCGAAAAAGGGCTAACGTTTCAGGCGACAAACTGCTGCCAGGCGGTAGAAAATGGCATCACCAGCAGCAGCGACGGCAGCATGTTGGCGGTGGGGAAATGGCGAATACCGCAAAGCCGAAAACCGGTCGCCAGCATAATAATACCGCCGCAGGCAGTAAAATCAGCGATCATCGATGGGCTTATCAACGTCATAATAAACGTGGCGGCGAAGAACAGAATCACGAAGATGATCAGCTGGGGAATAAAAATCGCAGTGATAATGTAGCCCAGCGTGGATGCGAAAATAGCGGCGGTGAAAAAGTCGAGTATCGACTTGGTCAGTAGAATGGTCGGGTCGCCGGTCATCCCTTCGGTTAGGGCGCCAAAAATACCGGTACCGCTAGCGCAGAACAGGATCAGCACCGCGATAAACTGGTTCATAAAATCTCCGCCTTCTACACCAGCGTTGTTTTGGCCTGGAAAAATGCGCTCGATGGGCGTGCGTAGTTTGGTGCCCGCCCGCTCAATCCACTTCTCAATATTCAACAGGCCGCCAATAATCGTGCCGATGATAACGGCCAGCGCAATGGGCGGCAGATTGATCAGTTTGTTAAGGAAGAAAACCCCCATGCTGATGGAGATTAACCCGGAAATGAGCGGTAGCGTTTTCTTAAAGTGGTCTGGGATAAATCGGTTGAGCGAGGCGCCTGCAATCGCGCCGACGAGTAATGAACCGCTACAAACAAAGATACCTACCGGCATAGTATATTCTCCCTGTAATAAACTCAGGGCCTGAAATCAGGCCCTGAAGAGTGTTTTTTTAATTATTTGATATTAAATACGCGGCTGGCATTGCCCCAGGCTATTTTATCTTTCAGCCCCGCATCCATTTCTAACGGATCAAACCAGTCGCAGGCCTGATGAATATCTTCATAGGGATAATCGACGGAGAACATTACGCGGTCGGCACCCATCACTTCAATCGCATTATTCAACGAGTGAGTATTAAAATGACCGCTGGTGGTGACGATAAAGTTATTTTGCAGATAGTGCATTAACGGTTTTTCCGCCTTGCCCAAACCGCAGCCGAAACGCTGACGATAGAGACGATGTTGAGTGCGCGGCAGCATGTGTACCAGCCCTTCACCGAGGTGTCCCAGCACCAGATTAAGGTTTGGATAACGGTCGAACAGGCCGCTCATCATCAGGCGAATGGCATGAACGGCGGTTTCCTGCGCAAAGCCCCAGGCGGAACCGATCAGGCTTTCGTAACCGGTATAAATACCGCGAGCCGAGCCTTCCAGCGGTTCACGCGGATGCAGGTACACCGGCACGTTTAACTCGTTAACTTTATCCCAGAATACCAACATGGATTCATCATCAAGATACAGGCCATGTTCGTTATCTTTGACGTTGGTATAGCCGTTAATCAACGCGCCTTTCATGCCCAGTTTTTTCACCGCGCGCTCCAGCTCTTCCGCCGCCGCTTCCGGGTTTTGTAACGCCAGCGTGGCGAAAGCGCTAAATTTATCCGGATTCGGTTTTACATAATTATCAACGATAAAGTCGTTAGTGTCGCGAGCGAAAGAGACCGCTTTGGCTTTATCTAAAATAGATTGCGCGCCGGGTGAAGTCAGAGAAAGAATTACGTGGTCAATATTACGTTGCGCCATCTCTTCGAGCTGAATACTGCGGTCTAGCAGGCGGCGTTCAACATCTTGCATATATTCGCTACCGTTACGGTTAGCTTCGCCGGTCGAATCCCACAAACGATTATTTTCAGGGGTGGATACATGTTCTTCTAAAGCGATTTTTCCGCGCATGATAAGTTCCTTTATTTATTCTATCGATATGAACTGATGCGAGGAGATTAAAATGTTTGACGTATTGACAGCAATAAACCAAATAGAATACGGCGTATCAGTAATACTAATACAGCCGATTCTTTTATGATTTAAATGCTAATAGAACCGCCAGAGGCGGCAAGGGCTACAATCTGCGTGCGCAGCCAGATATGCCCTGGGTCGCGGTGCAGGCGCTGGTGCCAGACCTGGCGAATCGCGATGTTAGCCAGTGAGAAAGGCAGCGGCCAGCTGCGGCAGGGGTAACGTCTGGTGATGTGGCGCGCCAGCTGTTCCGGCACCACCGCGATCATCTCGCTGCCGGCAACCAGCTCGCCTGCGCCTAAAAAGCTGGGCAGCGTCAATGCGATGCGTCGCGGCATACTGTGTTCCGCGAGCAGTTTATCAATATCACCGTGGGCGGTGCCGTTGACGCGAACCGCAAGATGCTTTTCCTGACGCCAGTCTTCGGCGCTGAAATGATGACGAATGCGCGGATGATTGTCCGCTGCCAGACAAACATACGATTGATCGAACAGATGCTGCTGATAGACGCTATCCGGCAACTGGGTAAGATACCCGATCGCCAAATCACATTTCCCGGATTCCAGCGCGCTAAGCGTTTGATCGTCAATATTCAGCACCGTAAAGGTGATGTCGCTGGCTTCCAGCCGTTGGATCTGGCTTTGCAGCAAAGGAAGAAGCGTCATCTGGCTGATATCGGTCATGCCGATGGTGAAGTTACGGTTGCTCTCTTGTGGGATAAATTCCGGCTTAGCCGCCAGATCGGTATCGGCCAATTGCAGCAGAGTAAAAATAGTGGGGGCGATAGCGTCCGCGCGCGGCGTTGGCGCCATTCGTTGACCAACGCGCACAAATAGCGGGTCGTCAAAGTGCTCGCGTAGCTTTTTTAGCAGCAGGCTTCCGGTTGGCTGGCTGATATCAAGCGCTTCCGCCGCCGGAGAGACATTCCCCAAACGGTAGAGCGCGGAGAAAAAGCGTAGTGATTTGAAATCCAGTTCTTCCCGCATGCGCCCTCCTGGCCGGAAATTACCTCGCCGCGTCGTCGTCGATCAGCAGCGCCCAGTGGACATAGCTTTGCCACTGGCACTCTTGCTCGACCATTTCCCGGCCCAGCGGATGTTCTTCCAGCCAGTCATCCGGCAGCGTCAGCGTCAGTTTTTCGTCGTCGGCGGTAAGCTGAATGGTTGGCAGGAGATCGTCGCGCCGGCGGCTGGCAAACAGAATCGCCAGTCGCAGCAGGCGACACAGATGTTCGGCAACGCGCGGCGGTACCGCGTTTTGCTGATGGAGCGAAGAAAGGTCGATGGCGTTAGTCTGGTTGAGCAGCAGCGTGGCGATGAGCTTCTTTTGCGCCGGGGTGAAGCCGGGTAGGTCGAGGTTATTGACCAGATAGGCAGCGTGCTGCGGCGCGCGTTTAAAATCAACGCTCAGGCCAATTTCATGTAGCGCGCAGGCGCTGACGAGTAAATCGCGGCTAAGCGGATCCAGCTCCCAGCCGCTTTCCAGTTGATCCACCAGATGGGTGGCCAGATTAGCAACCCGCTGCGCCTGTTCGGTATCGATCATAAAGCGCCGCTGAATATTACGCAGCGTGCGGCTACGAATATCCTGATCGACAGAAAGGTGCAACATGCCGTAGACCAGCCCTTCGCGTAAGGCGCCGCCAGCCAGCGTCATGCACTGAATATTCAGTTCGCTAAAGATAGCAATCAGAATGGCAAGGCCGCTTGGAAAAACCAGGGCGCGTTCGAGCGTCAGCCCTTCGATTTCCAGCTCTTCGAGTCGGCCGCACTGGATGGCGCGCTGCTTAAGCTGCTGTAGCTTGCTGAGGGTGATGCGCTCATCCATTCCCTGCGCCATCATAATTTCCTGCAGCGCCTGCACGGTGCCTGAAGCGCCGACGCACACTTTCCAGCCGTGATAACGCAGGACATCGGCGATCGGACGCAGCACATCGCGCGCCGCCGCTTCAGCGAGATCGAAGTTTTCTTTAGTCAGACTACGGTCGGCGAAGTAGCGTTCAAGCCAGGTGACGCAGCCCATCGACAGGCTGAACAGCGAGGTGGTTTGCGCGCCGGTGCCGGTCACCAGTTCAGTACTGGCGCCGCCGATATCCACCACCAGACGCTGATCGGCGCCGCCGGTGGTATGGGCTACGCCCTGGTAGATTAGGCGGGCTTCTTCTTCACCGCTAATCACCTGGACGGGGCAACCGAGGATTTCCTGCGCTTTCGCCAGAAACTCGCCGGCGTTGACCGCCAGACGCAGGGTGGCGGTGGCGACGACGCGAATTTGCGCCGAAGGAATATCCTGCAAACGCTCTGCAAACAGGCGTAAGCACTGCCAGCCGCGCTCCATCGCTTCCGCGGAGAGCGCATTATCGCTATTCAGGCCAGCGGCCAGACGCACCTTGCGCTTAATGCGGCTCAGCGTTTGAATACTGCCTGCCACCTCGCGCACCACCAACATATGAAAACTATTGGAGCCAAGGTCGATGGCGGCATACAGCGAGGTGGAACTCATACTCTTCATCTTTCAGGCGGCTCCTGTGTCGACTGGGCTTCGTTGCCCATTCCACTTATCTGAACGCGTTGCCCGGGATTATCTCCGTGGCGCATCCTGAAAGATTTCGCGTATGGCATAGATGTTAACCTGAACGACGACGATTGCGTGGCGGGCCATTACGGCGCGGGCCATTACCTGGGCGGGTACGCGTCAAACGCAACGGCTTCGGTAAATCGGTCATCAGCGCGTCCGGATTGTACTTGCTGACCGGGATCGAATGGCCGATATAGGTTTCGATTGCCGGCAGATTCAGCGCGTACTCTTCGCAGGCCAGACTGATGGAGTGTCCGCTGGCGCCCGCGCGGCCGGTACGGCCAATACGGTGGACATAGTCTTCGCAGTCATCCGGCAGGTCATAGTTAAAGACATGAGTGACGGCGGGGATATGCAGACCGCGAGCGGCTACGTCGGTCGCAACCAGAATATCGAGATCGCCGCGGGTGAACTCTTCGAGAATACGCAGGCGTTTTTTCTGCGCTACGTCGCCGGTCAGCAGACCAACGCGATGCCCATCTGCCGCCAGATGGCCCCAGATATCTTCACAACGATGCTTGGTGTTGGCGAAAACAATAGCGCGGTCAGGCCATTCTTCTTCCAGAAGCGTCTGCAGCAGGCGCATTTTTTCGTCGTTGGAAGGGTAGAACAACTCTTCTTTAATGCGGTGGCCGGTTTTCTGTTCCGGTTCGACTTCAACGTACTCGGCGTTGTTCATTTGTTCGAACGCCAGTTCGCGTACGCGGTAAGACAGCGTGGCGGAGAACAGCATGTTCAGGCGCTGAGTGGCCGGCGGCATGCGGCGGAATAGCCAGCGGATATCTTTAATAAAGCCGAGATCGTACATGCGATCGGCTTCGTCCAGCACGACAACCTGAATGGCGCCGAGATTAATGTGGTTTTGTTTAGCGTAATCGATAAGGCGACCGGTGGTGCCGATCAGAATATCAACGCCGCTTTCCAGTACTTTCAGCTGCTTATCGTAGCCGTCGCCGCCATAAGCCAGACCGAGCTTCAGGCCGGTGGCCTGCGCCAGCGGTTCGGCGTCAGCGTGAATCTGTACCGCCAGCTCGCGCGTCGGCGCCATGATCAGCGCGCGCGGTTGGTTAACCTGGCGGTCTGCGATGGCCGGGTGAGAGAGAAGATAATGAAACGTTGACGTCAGAAACGCCATCGTTTTACCGGTACCGGTTTGCGCCTGCCCGGCGACATCGCGGCCTTCCAGCGTGAGCGGAAGGGCGAGAGCCTGAATGGGTGTGCAATTATGAAACCCTTTTTTTTCAAGGGCTTCGACAACTGCCGGGTGCAGGGCGAAGTCGGAAAACTTCTGTTCTGTCAAATGTGTTTTGCTCATAGTGTGGTAGAATATCAGCTAACTATTGCATTAAGAAAGCGTATCCGGTGAAATAACGTCAACCTTTCGTTGGCGATATACGAAATTATTCAAGGTGCGTCTCCGGCTACTGAACGGATCCCGGAAAGCTTAGACTACTAAGCGCAACGGGGGCGGTAAATCTGCCGCAGGTTGATTTGCAGACAGTGCGCTTAAGCATCGGCGGTGGTGGTCCATGGTGGATCCATTCCCGCAGGTAGCTTATAAAAGAGGCATCCTGAAGAATAGCGTGCATAACGTAGCATCAACACGTCGTTGATGACTGCGACACCAACACACCAGGCTTATTCCTGTGGAGTTATATATGAGCGATAAAATTATTCACCTGACTGACGACAGTTTTGACACGGACGTACTCAAGGCTGACGGGCTGACCCTCGTCGATTTCTGGGCAGAGTGGTGTGGTCCGTGCAAAATGATCGCCCCGATTCTGGATGAGATCGCTGAAGAGTATCAAGGCAAACTGACCGTGGCTAAACTGAACATCGATCAGAACCCGGGCACGGCGCCGAAGTACGGCATCCGCGGCATCCCGACGCTGCTGCTGTTCAAGAACGGCGAAGTCGCGGCGACTAAAGTCGGCGCGCTGTCCAAAGGCCAACTGAAAGAGTTCCTCGACGCCAACCTGGCGTAATCGGTTTGCCATTCCGGCGTCCGGATTCCTATTTTTTGTGGAACTCTGGACGCCCGGCCTGAGTCGTGCTAAGTTAATTCCAGACTTCGTTTTAAACATACCTATTGTTTGAATCTTGTTTTACCCAAAGCGTCCCGCAGACTATGCGCGTGAGGCTAATAATTCCGGGCTTATCACTCATTCCGTCTTGTCGTTTCAGTTCTGCGTTCTTTCCTGTGACCAGGCAACGTACAGACACGAGATGAAGCCGCTAACAGGCATGGATGTTCCTGCCATACCATTCACAACATTAAGTTCGAGATTTACCCCGAGTTTAAGAACCCACACCACTATGAATCTTACCGAATTAAAGAATACGCCGGTTTCTGAGCTGATTACTCTCGGCGAAAATATGGGGCTGGAAAACCTGGCTCGTATGCGTAAGCAGGATATTATTTTTGCCATCCTCAAGCAGCATTCAAAGAGTGGCGAAGATATCTTTGGCGATGGCGTACTGGAGATACTGCAGGATGGATTTGGATTCCTCCGCTCAGCAGACAGCTCCTACCTCGCCGGTCCAGACGACATCTACGTATCCCCCAGCCAAATCCGCCGCTTCAACCTCCGCACTGGTGACACCATTTCCGGTAAGATTCGTCCTCCTAAAGAGGGTGAACGTTACTTCGCGCTGCTGAAAGTTAACGAAGTTAACTACGACAAGCCGGAAAACGCGCGTAACAAGATTCTGTTCGAGAACTTAACGCCGCTGCACGCGAATTCACGCCTGCGTATGGAGCGTGGTAATGGTTCTACCGAAGACTTAACCGCCCGCGTACTGGATCTGGCATCGCCGATTGGCCGCGGCCAGCGTGGCCTGATCGTCGCGCCGCCGAAAGCCGGTAAAACCATGCTGCTGCAGAACATCGCGCAGAGCATCGCATACAACCATCCTGACTGCGTGCTGATGGTGTTGCTTATCGACGAACGTCCGGAAGAAGTGACCGAGATGCAGCGTCTGGTTAAAGGTGAAGTTGTCGCTTCTACCTTTGACGAACCCGCATCTCGTCACGTGCAGGTTGCCGAAATGGTTATCGAGAAAGCGAAACGTCTGGTTGAGCACAAAAAAGACGTTATTATCCTGCTCGACTCCATTACCCGTCTGGCCCGTGCCTACAACACCGTGGTTCCGGCTTCCGGTAAAGTGCTGACCGGTGGTGTGGACGCCAACGCCCTGCATCGTCCGAAGCGCTTCTTCGGTGCGGCGCGTAACGTGGAAGAGGGCGGCAGCCTGACTATCATCGCTACCGCGCTTATCGATACCGGCTCTAAAATGGATGAAGTTATCTACGAAGAGTTCAAAGGCACCGGTAACATGGAACTGCACCTCTCCCGTAAGATTGCGGAAAAACGCGTCTTCCCGGCTATCGACTACAACCGTTCCGGTACCCGTAAAGAAGAGCTGCTGACCACCCAGGAAGAGCTGCAGAAAATGTGGATCCTGCGCAAAATCATCCATCCTATGGGTGAAATCGACGCAATGGAGTTCCTCATTAATAAGCTGGCGATGACCAAAACTAACGACGACTTCTTCGATATGATGAAGCGTTCGTAGGAAGGAATACGCCGAAAAAACGCCACGCGATTGCGTGGCGTTTTGTTTTGTAGCTTTGTATGATCCAGGCGGGAAAAGCGCCGCCAGCGTTGCCGTATGATATGCGCGGCGGGTAAGGCAGAAAGGACTTTAACAGTCTAAAATATATACAATAAATTTGTAATGTTCTGCTTTTCCCCTTCAGGAGTGGAGACATCATCGTTATACTCCCCGGATTAACTATGCTGAGAGCACATGTGTTGTGAATTTACTCACTGCTATTACTGAATTAATCAGTGTTTTCTTATTCACGACCCTGTTTATATTTGTTGCCCGTAAAGCAGCGAAAAAAATTGGGTTAGTGGATAAGCCAAACTATCGGAAACGGCATCAAGGTTTGATTCCGTTAGTTGGTGGTATCTCAGTTTATGCCGGTATTTGTTTTACCTTTGCGATTGCCGATTATTATATCCCTCATGCCACGCTGTATCTGGCCTGTGCGGGCGTGCTGGTGTTGGTCGGCGCGTTGGATGACCGATTTGATATCAGCGTAAAAATTCGTGCGGTTATTCAGGCCGCGATAGCCGTTATCATGATGACGGCGGGTAATCTGCATCTCAGCAGCCTCGGCTATATTTTCGGTTCGTGGGAGTTAGTCCTCGGCCCCTTTGGTTTTTTCCTCACGCTTTTCGCCGTTTGGGCGGCAATCAACGCCTTCAATATGGTGGATGGCATTGACGGGTTGCTCGGCGGGCTTTCGTCCGTTTCCTTCGCCGCAACCGGCATCATCTTATGGTTTGACGGCCAGTACAGCCTGGCGATGTGGTGTTTTGCGATGATCGCCGCCATCCTGCCCTATATTTTACTTAATCTCGGCGCGCTTGGACGTCGCTATAAAGTGTTTATGGGCGATGCCGGCAGCACCATGATTGGCTTCACCATTATCTGGATCCTGCTGGAGACCACGCAGGGTAAAACGCATCCCATCAGCCCGGTGACGGCGCTGTGGATTATTGCGATTCCTTTGATGGATATGGTGGCGATTATGTATCGCCGCCTGAGAAAGGGGATGAGCCCGTTCTCGCCGGATCGTCAGCATATTCATCATTTAATCATGCGTGCCGGGTTTACTTCCCGGCAGGCCTTTGTCTTGATTACGCTGGCTGCCGCTTTACTGGCGCTGGTCGGCGTAGTGGCGGAATACACCCGTATTGTTCCTGAATGGGTGATGTTAATACTCTTTTTGTTTGCTTTTTTACTTTATGGCTACTGCATTAAGCGCGCATGGAAAGTGGCGCGTCTGGTTAAGCGCATTAGACGCAGAATTCGGCGACACAGCGGCAATAATCCAAATTTAACCAAGTAAAACTGGGGACGTGATGACTCAACCATTACCGGGAGCACAAGCAGTGAACGTTGAGAACGAACTGGATATTCGCGGGCTGTTTCGCGCCTTATGGGCAGGAAAAGGCTGGATAGTCGGCACCGCCGCGCTATTCGCGCTGATCGTTCTTATTTATTCCTTTTTTGCTCGCCAGGAGTGGAGCGCGACGGCAATTACCGACCGGCCGACCGTCAATATGCTGGGCGGATACTATTCGCAACAGCAGTTCTTACGTAACCTGGATATCAAAGCCGATCTGGCTTCGGTAGACCAACCTTCCGCCATGGATGAGGCATACAAAGAGTTCATTATGCAACAGGCGTCATGGGATACCCGCCGTGACTTCTGGCTGCAGACCGACTACTACAAGCAGCGTCAGTCAGGTAACGCGCGCGCGGATGCGGCGATGCTTGACGATCTCATTAACGATATTCAGTTTATCCCGGGCGACCCGCTGAAAAGCGTCAATGACAGCATCAAGCTGACGGCGGAGACCGCGCCAGATGCCAATAATCTGCTGCGTCAGTACGTCGCTTTCGCCAGTCAGCGTGCCGCCGGTCATCTTAATGATGAGCTGAAGGGCGCCTGGGCGGCGCGTACCGTACAGATGAAAGCGCAGGTGAAGCGTCAGGAAGAGGTGGCGAGCGAGATCTACAACCGCCGCGTGCAGAGCGTCGAGCAGGCGTTGAAAATCGCCCAGCAGCATAACATTTCGCGCAGCGAGACCGATGTTCCAGCGGAGCAGCTGCCGGCCTCCGAACTCTTCTTACTGGGCCGGCCGATGCTGCAGGCGCGCCTCGAAAATCTGCAGGCCGTAGGGCCGGAATACGATCTCGACTATGACCAGAATCGCGCCATGCTGAACACGCTAAACGTTGGCCCGACGCTGGATCCACGTTTTCAGACTTACAGATATTTGCGTACGCCGGAAGAACCTGTAAAACGCGATAGCCCGCGGCGCGTATTTCTGATGATCATGTGGGGGATTGTGGGCGCGCTCATCGGCGCAGGCGTGGCGTTAGCACGTCGTCGTGTCCAGTGAATGGGGCCTGTGATGAAGGCTCCGCGCCATCATCACCTAATCGAAGAGAATCGATGTGAAAGTACTAACTGTATTTGGCACGAGACCAGAAGCCATCAAGATGGCGCCGCTGGTCCATGCGCTGGCAAAGGATCCTCATTTTGAGGCAAAGGTTTGCGTAACCGCGCAGCATCGGGAGATGCTCGATCAGGTGTTGAAACTGTTTTCGATTACGCCGGACTACGATCTGAACATTATGCAGCCGGGTCAGGGATTAACCGAGATCACCTGCCGCATTCTGCAAGGTTTAAAGCCGGTACTGGAGTCGTTTAAGCCGGACGTAGTGCTGGTCCATGGCGATACCACGACGACGATGGCGGCCAGTCTGGCGGCGTTTTATCAGCGGATCCCGGTGGGCCACGTGGAAGCGGGCCTGCGTACCGGCGACCTGAACTCGCCGTGGCCGGAAGAGGGCAACCGCACGCTGACAGGGCGCCTGGCGATGTACCATTTCGCCCCGACCGCCACCTCGCGCGATAACCTGCTGCGGGAAAATATTGACGCAGAACGCATTATCGTCACCGGCAATACGGTGATCGATGCGCTGTTCTGGGTTCGCGATCGTGTCCTTGGCGACGAGGCGTTGCGCAATGAACTGATGCAGCGCTACCCGTTCCTTGAAGAGGATAAGAAATTAATTCTGGTGACCGGCCACCGTCGCGAGAGCTTTGGTCTCGGCTTCGAGCACATTTGCCATGCGCTGGCGGATATCGCCAGCCATCATCCTGATGTGCAGATTGTTTATCCGGTTCACCTGAACCCGAACGTCAGCGAACCGGTCAACCGTATTCTTGGCCATGTCGCTAACGTGAAATTAATTGAACCGCAGGATTACCTGCCGTTCGTCTGGCTGATGAATCGGGCGTGGCTGATTCTGACCGATTCCGGCGGGATTCAGGAAGAGGCGCCGTCGCTGGGGAAACCGGTACTGGTGATGCGCGAAATGACTGAGCGCCCGGAGGCGGTCGCCGCTGGCACCGTGCGGCTGGTCGGCACCGACAGGCAGCGTATCGTCGATGAAGTCACCCGGCTGCTGCAGGATGATGCCGCCTGGCAGGCGATGAGTCGGGCCCATAACCCTTACGGCGATGGTCAGGCATGCGATCGTATTTTATCCGCCCTTAAAAATAATCAGGTAACGCTATGAGTTTTTCTACCATTTCAGTGATTGGCCTTGGGTACATTGGTCTGCCAACCGCTGCCGCATTTGCTTCCCGGCAACGGCGGGTGGTTGGCGTGGACATCAATCAACACGCCGTTGAGACCATTAACCGTGGTGAGATTCATATCGTCGAGCCGGATTTAGCGAGCGTCGTGAAAACGGCGGTTGAACAGGGATATTTAAGCGCCACCACCGTGCCGGAGGAATCTGACGCCTACCTGATTGCCGTTCCGACGCCGTTTAAAGGCGGGCATGAGCCAGATATGGCCTTTGTTGAATCCGCCGCTAAATCTATTGCGCCGACCCTGAAGAAAGGGGCGTTAGTGATCCTGGAATCCACCTCGCCGGTCGGCTCGACTGAACAGATGGCCGAGTGGCTGGCGGCGATGCGCCCCGATCTCAGCTTCCCACAGCAGGTTGGCGAGGCGGCCGACGTTAATGTCGCCTACTGTCCGGAGCGCGTGCTGCCGGGGCAGGTGATGGTTGAGCTCATCAAAAACGACCGCGTTATTGGCGGAATGTCGCCGGTCTGCTCGGCGCGTGCCAGTGAGCTGTATAAAATTTTCCTTGAAGGCGAATGCGTAGTGACTAACTCGCGCACTGCGGAAATGTGCAAGCTGACGGAAAACAGCTTCCGCGACGTCAACATCGCCTTTGCTAACGAACTATCGCTGATTTGCGCCGATCAGGGGATCAACGTCTGGGAACTCATCCGCCTGGCGAACCGCCATCCGCGCGTCAATATTCTGCAGCCGGGTCCGGGCGTCGGCGGCCATTGTATCGCCGTCGACCCGTGGTTTATCGTGGCGCAAAACCCGCAGCAGGCGCGTCTGATTCGCACCGCGCGCGAGGTTAACGACCACAAGCCGGAATGGGTAATCGATCGGGTAAAAGCACAGGTTGCCGAGTGCCTGAATGCCAGCAATAAACGCGCCAGCGAACTGACTATTGCCTGCTTCGGCCTGGCTTTTAAGCCTAACATTGATGACCTGCGCGAAAGCCCGGCGATGGAAATTGCCGCGCAGATCGCCCGCTGGCACAGCGGCGCGACGCAGGTGGTTGAGCCCAACATTCATGCGCTGCCGAAGAAACTTGATGGCCTGTGTACGCTGGCGACCCTCGATGACGCGCTGGCGAGCGCCGATGTGCTGGTGATGCTGGTCGATCACAACGAGTTTAAAGCCGTTAGCGGCGATAGCGTTACTCAGGCCTATATCATCGACACCAAAGGAGTGTGGCGGTGAGAACGATTCTGGTCACCGGCGGCGCGGGCTTTATTGGCTCCGCGGTAGTGCGTGAAATCATCCAGCACACCGCCGATCGCGTCGTGGTCGTGGATAAGCTGACCTACGCCGGCAATTTGATGTCGCTGGCGCCGGTGGCGCAGGATGCGCGTTTTGCCTTTGAACAGGTGGATATCTGCAACCGAGCCGAGCTGGATCGCATCTTCCGCCAGCATCAACCCGATACGGTGATGCACCTCGCGGCGGAAAGCCATGTCGATCGTTCCATCGATGGCCCGGCGGCGTTCATCGAAACCAATATCGTCGGTACCTATACGCTGCTGGAAGCCGCGCGCAGCTGGTGGAATACGCTGGCGGCGGAGCAAAAATCGGCGTTTCGCTTCCATCATATCTCGACGGATGAAGTGTATGGCGATCTGCACGGCAGCGATGATTTCTTTACCGAGACCACGCCCTATGCGCCAAGCAGTCCTTATTCGGCCTCGAAAGCTAGCAGCGACCATCTGGTGCGCGCCTGGCAGCGTACCTATGGCCTGCCGACGCTTATCACTAATTGCTCGAATAACTACGGCCCGTATCACTTCCCGGAGAAGCTGATCCCGTTGATTATTCTCAACGCGCTGGCGGGAAAACCGCTACCGGTTTACGGTAACGGCCAACAGATTCGCGACTGGCTGTACGTCGAGGATCACGCCAGAGCGCTGTATCTGGTGGCGACCCGCGGCGAGCCGGGCGAAACTTACAATATCGGCGGTCATAACGAGCGTAAAAACATCGAGGTGGTGGAAACCATTTGCGAACTGCTCGAAGAGCTGGCGCCGCATAAACCGCAGGGCGTGGCGCACTATCGCGATCTGATTACCTTCGTCGCTGACCGGCCGGGCCACGATCTGCGTTATGCGATTGACGCGGGGAAGATTGCACGCGAGCTGGGCTGGACGCCGGATGAGACCTTTACTTCCGGCATGCGCAAGACCGTCCAGTGGTATCTGGCAAATGAGGCATGGTGGCGGCAGGTTCAGGACGGTAGCTATCAGGGCGAGCGTCTTGGGCTGCACGGCTAACTGGCCCAGGAGGGCATGATGAAAGGTATTATTCTGGCAGGCGGTTCCGGTACGCGCCTGCATCCCATCACGCGCGGCGTGTCGAAACAGCTGCTGCCGATTTACGACAAGCCGATGATTTACTACCCGCTGTCGGTGTTAATGCTGGCCGGGATCCGTGAAATCCTTATCATCACCACGCCGGAAGATCAGCGCGATTTCCAACGCCTGCTCGGCGATGGCTCCGAGTTCGGTATCCAATTGCATTATGCCGTTCAGCCGACGCCTGATGGTTTAGCCCAGGCATTTATTATCGGGGAAACGTTTCTCAACGGCGAACCGGCGTGCCTGGTGTTGGGCGATAATATCTTCTTTGGCCAGAGCTTTAGCCCTAAGCTGCGTAGCGTCGCAACCCGCACCGAAGGGGCGACGGTATTTGGCTATCAGGTGATGGATCCTGAGCGCTTCGGCGTAGTGGAGTTTGATGACAACTTCCGCGCCTTGTCGCTGGAGGAAAAGCCGAAACAACCCAAGTCGAACTGGGCGGTCACCGGGCTTTATTTCTACGATGGAAAAGTGGCCGAATACGCCAAACGGGTCAAACCGTCCGAGCGCGGCGAGCTGGAAATTACCTCCATCAACCAGATGTATCTTGAGGATGGCGCGTTAACCGTCGAGCTGCTTGGGCGCGGCTTTGCGTGGCTGGATACCGGCACGCACGATAGCCTGATTGAAGCCAGCATGTTTGTACAGACGGTAGAGAAGCGGCAGGGCTTTAAAATCGCCTGTCTGGAAGAAATAGCCTGGCGTAACGGCTGGCTTGATGATGACGGCGTCAAACGCGCCGCGAAGCGGCTGGAAAAAACCGGCTATGGCCAATACTTGCTGGATCTCCTCCGTGCCCGCCCGCGCCAGTATTGAAGCGCTGGAGTGGGAAAACCGCTTCTTCGCCGTTAATAGCGGCATCGTTCGCTTTGACGAACGCGCGCCGCTGCTCACCGCTGAAGCCCTGGCGGGATGGTCGCGAGTGCAGGCGAAAGTCGCCGCCAGCGACACCGCCCGGCTGGATGCGCTACAGGAGATCGGTTTTCAACTGGTGGAAGGCGAGGTCGATCTGGCGTTGCCGGTAGGCGAGTCGGCTGATGCTGGCGCCGAATGGGCCGTTGAAGGCGATATTGTGCGACTGCGCGAACTGGCGGCGCAGGCCTTTGCCAGGAGCCGTTTTCGCGCTCCCTGGTACGCCGCTGACGCCAGCGGCCGGTTCTACGCGCAATGGATCGAAAACGCGGTACTGGGAACCTTTGACCACCAGTGTCTGTTATTTCGCGCGTCCGATGGCGACATCCGCGCATTTGTTTCTTTGCGTCAGCTCAATGACACCGACGCGCGTATCGGCCTGTTGGCCGGACGCGGCGCTGGAGCCGAGCTTATGCAGGCGGCGCGCCACTGGGCGGCGCAACGCGGGCTTTCTACACTGCGGGTGGCGACCCAAATGGGCAACACCGCCGCGCTTAAACGTTATATTCTCAGCGGTGCGAATGTGGAAAGCACCGCGTACTGGTTATACAGGTGACACGATGATTCCATTTAACGCACCGCCGGTGGTGGGGACTGAGCTCGATTACATGCAATCGGCGATGAACAGCGGCAAGCTTTGCGGCGACGGCGGTTTTACCCGTCGCTGCCAGCAGTGGTTTGAACAGCGCTTCGGCACCGCCAAAGCGCTGCTGACGCCATCCTGCACCGCGTCGCTGGAGATGGCGGCGCTGCTGCTGGATATTCAGCCGGGCGATGAAGTCATCATGCCCAGCTATACCTTTGTTTCCACCGCCAATGCTTTTGTACTCCGCGGGGCGAAAATCGTCTTTGTCGATATCCGTCGCGACACGATGAATATTGATGAATCGCTGATTGAAGCGGCGATCACCGATAAAACCCGGGCGATCGTGCCGGTGCATTATGCGGGCGTGGCCTGTGAGATGGACACCATCATGGCGCTCGCCGCCAAATATAACCTGTACGTGGTGGAAGACGCCGCGCAGGGCGTGATGTCCACCTATAAGGGCCGCGCGCTGGGCACCATCGGCCATATTGGCTGCTTTAGCTTCCATGAGACGAAAAACTACACCGCCGGCGGTGAAGGCGGCGCAACGCTTATCAACGATCGTAAACTGGTGGAACGCGCGGAGATCATTCGCGAAAAAGGCACTAACCGTAGCCAGTTTTTCCGCGGTCTGGTGGATAAGTACACCTGGCGCGATATCGGTTCCAGCTATTTGATGTCCGATCTGCAGGCCGCCTATCTCTGGGCGCAGCTGGAAGCCGCTGAACGTATTAACCAGCAGCGTCTGATGCTGTGGCAAAATTATTATGACGCGCTGCTGCCGCTGGCGCGCGCGGGCCGTATCGATCTGCCGGCGGTACCGGCGGATTGCGGGCAAAACGCGCATATGTTCTACATTAAGCTGCGGGATAACGATGACCGCGCGGCGCTGATTAACTGGCTGAAAGAGGCAGAAATACTGGCGGTGTTCCACTATATTCCGCTCCATAGCTGCCCGGCTGGCGAACAGTTCGGCGAGTTCTGCGGGGAAGATCGTTATACCACCCAGGAGAGCGAACGCCTGCTGCGTTTGCCGCTGTTCTATAACCTGTCTGCGGTAAACCAACGGACGGTGATTAACTCGCTGCTGAGCTACTTCTCCTGATATGTCGTTGGCAAAAGCGTCACTGTGGACCGCGGCGTCCACCTTAGTCAAAATAGGCGCCGGTCTGCTGGTGGTAAAGCTGCTGGCGGTCTCATTTGGCCCGGCGGGCGTGGGCCAGGCCGGTAACTTCCGGCAATTGGTCACCGTCCTTGGCGTACTGGCGGGCGCCGGGATTTTTAATGGCGTCACTAAGCTGGTTGCCCAACATCACGACGATCCGCTACGCCTGAAGCAGGTGGTTGGGACGTCGTCATCAATGGTGCTCGGCTTTTCCACCCTGTTAGCGCTGGTCTTTTTGCTGGCGGCGGCGCCCATAAGCCAGGCGCTGTTCGGCCATTCGCACTACCAGAATCTGGTACGTCTGGTGGCGCTGGTGCAGATGGGGATTGCGTGGGCCAACTATTTGCTGGCGCTGATGAAAGGTTTTCGCGATGCTGCGGGTAACGCTTTTTCGCTGATTGCCGGTAGCCTGATTGGCGTTGCGGCCTATTACGCCTGTTACTACTTCGGTGGTTATCAGGGGGCGCTGTTAGGGCTGGCGTTAGTCCCCGCGTTGGTGGTGGTTCCGGCCGCCATTATGCTATGGCGGCGTGGCGCGATCCCGTTGAGCGCGCTACGCCCGCGTTGGGATAACGGGCTTGCAGGGCAGCTATCGAAATTTACCCTGATGGCGCTGATTACCTCGGTGACGCTGCCGGTGGCCTATGTGATGATGCGTAATCTGCTGGCGGCGCATTACGGCTGGGAGGCGGTCGGTATCTGGCAGGGGGTGAGCAGTATCTCAGATGCCTACCTGCAGTTTATTACCGCCTCCTTTAGCGTGTATCTGCTGCCTACGCTGTCGCGGCTGAGCGCCAAAACGGACATCACGCGTGAGATAGTGAAGTCGTTGAAATTCGTTCTGCCGGCGGTGGCGGCGGCGAGCCTGACGGTCTGGCTGCTGCGCGATTTTGCCATCTGGTTACTGTTTTCCGCGCGCTTCACCGCGATGCGCGACTTGTTCGCCTGGCAGCTGGTGGGCGATGTTTTAAAAGTTGGCGCTTACGTCTACGGCTATCTGGTGATCGCCAAAGCGTCATTGCGTTTTTATATTCTGACGGAAATCAGCCAGTTCACGCTGCTGACCGCATTTTCACACTGGCTTATTCCGGCGCACGGCGCACTTGGCGCGGCGCAGGCGTATATGGCCACTTATATTGTTTATTTCGCCCTTTGTAGTGGCGTGTTTTTACTCTGGCGTAAACGGGCATGACAGCACTGATACACGTACTGGGATCGGATATCCCGCACCACAACCAGACCGTATTGCGGTTCTTTAACGACGAACTGGCCGCCGACGCGCGGGCCAGGACGTTTATGGTCGTGGGTGATGCGACAGGTATGCGCGAGGCGTATCCGGCGCTGGAGATTACCTGCTACCCGGCTAAGAAATCGCTGGCGCAGGCGGTGATTGCCAAAGCGAAAGCCGATCGCCAGCAGCGCTTTTTTTTCCACGGCCAGTTTAATACCGGTCTGTGGCTGGCGTTGTTGAGCGGCGGGATCCGCCCGTCGCAATTTAACTGGCATATCTGGGGCGCGGATCTGTATGAGAACTCCGTTAGCCTGAAATTCCGTCTTTTTTATCCTCTGCGCCGCATGGCGCAAGGGCGGGTAGGGCGCGTATTCGCCACCCGCGGCGATCTCAGCTGGTTTGCTAATCGCCATCCACGCGTGCCGGGCGAACTGCTGTACTTCCCGACCCGTATGGATCCGACGCTAAATTCCCTTGCCGATACCGCCCCGCGCGGTGACACCCTGACCATTCTGGTGGGGAATTCCGGCGATCGTAGTAACGAGCATATTGCAGCGCTGAAGGCGATACATCAGCAGTTTGGCGATACGGTGAATGTCATCGTACCGATGGGCTATCCGGCTAACAATGAAGCGTACATTGACGAAGTGCGCCAGGCGGGAGAGACGCTGTTTAGTCGCGAGCATCTGCAGATCCTTAGCGAGAAGCTTGAGTTTGATGATTATCTGGCGCTGCTGCGCCGCTGCGATCTGGGTTATTTCCTGTTTGCTCGCCAGCAGGGTATCGGCACGCTGTGCCTGCTGATTCAGGCGGGTATTCCCTGCGTGCTCAATCGCGAAAATCCGTTCTGGCAGGATATGACCGAACAACAGATCCCGGTGCTGTTTACCAGCGATACCCTGGATGTCGACATGGTGCGCGAAGCGCAGCGTCAGTTAGCGAGCGTTGATAAAACGCAAATCGCCTTCTTCCGACCGAACTATCTGGTGGGGTGGCAGCGGGCGCTACAGCTGGCAGCGGAGGCGCGGGTATGACGTTAATGCAATTTAGCGGGCTGTTGGTGGTCTGGCTACTGTCGACGCTGTTTATCGCTACCGCCACCTGGTTTGAGTTCCGCCGCGTGCGATTTAACTTCAACGTCTTTTTCTCGTTGTTGTTCCTGCTCACCTTTTTCTTCGGCTTCCCGTTAACCAGTATCCTGGTGTTCCGCTTTGACGTCAGCGTGGCGCCACCGGAGATTTTGCTGCAGACGCTGCTGGTTGCGGTGTGTTTCTATGCTATCTACTACGTGACCTACAAAACGCGCCTGCGTCCGGCATCGCGCGATGTTCCACGTCGTCCGCTGTTTACCATGAACCGGGTTGAAACCCATCTGGCCTGGGGGATTTTGATGGGGCTGGCGCTGCTGTGCGTCGGTATCTTCTTCGCCCACAACGGTTTCCTGCTATTTAAGCTCAATTCATACAGCCAGATATTCTCTGCGGAAGTGTCCGGCGTGGCGTTGAAGCGCTTCTTCTACTTCTTTATTCCGGCGATGCTGGTGATCTATTTCCTGCGTCAGGATTACAAGGCGTGGATTTTTTTCCTGGTGAGCACCGTCGCCTTTGGCCTGCTGACCTACGCGATCGTCGGCGGTACCCGCGCCAATATCATTATCGCTTTCGCTATCTTCCTGTTTATCGGCATTATTCGCGGCTGGATCAGCCTGTGGATGCTGGCGGCGGCGGGCGTGCTGGGCATTGTCGGTATGTTCTGGCTGGCGTTGAAGCGCTACGGGATGAACGTTAGCGGCGATGAAGCGTTTTATACTTTCCTCTATCTCACGCGCGATACCTTCTCGCCGTGGGAGAACCTGGCGCTGCTGCTGCAGAACTACGACAAGATTGAGTTCCAGGGGCTGGCGCCGATGATCCGCGACTTCTACGTCTTTATCCCCAGTTGGATGTGGCACGGCCGCCCAACAATGGTGCTGAATACCGCCAATTACTTCACCTGGGAAGTGTTAAACAACCACTCGGGGCTGGCGATATCGCCGACGCTGATTGGTTCGCTGGTGGTGATGGGCGGCGTATGGTTCGTACCGCTGGGCGCCGTCGCGGTAGGGCTCATCATTAAATGGTTTGACTGGTTGTACGAACTTGGCAATCGGGAGAGCAATCGCTACAAAGCGGCTATCCTGCATAGTTTCTGTTTCGGCGCTATCTTCAACATGATAGTGCTGGCGCGCGAAGGGTTGGATTCGTTTGGCTCCCGCGTGGTGTTTTTCCTCGTGATCTTTGGTATCTGCTTGTTAGCGGCGAAATTGCTGTACTGGCTCCTGGACAGCGCAGGATTGATTCATAAGCGGTTGAAGCCGCTTTCGCAACCGCAGGTATGATAAGGATGAACATGACTGATAACACTTCCGCGCCGCAGTATGCGCTGCGAGGGCTGCAGCTTATTGGTTGGCGCGACATGCAGCATGCGCTCAACTATCTCTTCGCCGACGGCGAACTGCGTCAGGGAACGCTGGTTGCGATCAACGCCGAAAAAATGCTGGCGGTAGAAGATAACCCGGAAGTGCGAGCGCTGATTGAGGCCGCCGAGTTTAAATATGCCGACGGCATCAGCGTCGTGCGCTCATTACGCAAAAAATATCCGCAGGCTGAGGTGTCGCGCGTTGCCGGCGCCGATCTGTGGGAAGCCTTAATGGAGCGCGCCGGGGCGCAGGGAACGCCGGTGTTTCTGATTGGCGGTAAGCCCGAGGTGCTGGCGGAGACGCAAGCAAAGCTGCGTGAGCGCTGGAAGGTGAATATCGTCGGCAGTCAGGACGGCTATTTTTCCGCCGATCAGCGCCAGCAGCTGTTTGAGCGGGTACGCGACAGCGGGGCGAAAATTGTCACCGTCGCGATGGGATCGCCGCGCCAGGAAATTCTGATGCGCGACTGCCGACTGGTGTATTCCGCAGCGCTGTATATGGGCGTTGGCGGCACTTATGACGTCTTTACCGGCCACGTACACCGAGCGCCCAAATTCTGGCAGAACCTGGGGCTGGAGTGGTTCTATCGCCTGCTCCTGCAGCCGAGCCGCATTAAAAGACAGTTCCGTTTACTGCGCTATTTACGTTGGCATTATTCCGGCAAGCTCTGATATTCCACTGCAACCAGAAGAGATTGCATACATATTCTGTGTAATCTCTTCACTCGCCTGATACTTTATTTGCCATTTCCGTAAAATTAATTAACCATTCGCATGCTTCAAACGCGTGGGGGAGACCTGCGCGTCGGCAAGGCTATGGTTTCAATTAATAACAATAACCGGCAGTACCCGGAATACAGCAAACACAAGAGGCTTTATGACTGAGAAAAAAGCGGAACTCCAGCGTGGACTGGAGGCCCGACATATTGAGCTAATCGCGCTAGGCGGGACGATTGGCGTAGGGTTATTTATGGGGGCGGCAAGTACGCTGAAGTGGGCCGGTCCGTCCGTCCTGCTGGCGTATATTATCGCCGGTTTATTTGTCTTCTTTATCATGCGTTCGATGGGCGAAATGTTGTTCCTCGAACCGGTAACCGGCTCGTTCGCCGTTTACGCACACCGTTATATGAGCCCGTTCTTCGGCTATCTCACGGCCTGGTCATACTGGTTTATGTGGATGGCGGTGGGGATATCTGAGATCACCGCCATTGGAGTATATGTGCAGTTCTGGTTCCCGGAGATGGCGCAGTGGATCCCGGCGCTGATTGCCGTCGGGCTGGTCGCGCTAGCGAACCTGGCGGCAGTACGTCTTTACGGTGAGATCGAGTTCTGGTTTGCAATGATTAAAGTCACCACCATTATCGTGATGATTGTCATCGGCCTGGGCGTTATCTTCTTTGGCTTCGGCAATGGCGGACAGTCGATCGGTTTTGGCAACCTGACCGAACACGGCGGCTTCTTCGCCGGCGGCTGGAAAGGCTTCCTGACGGCGCTGTGTATTGTCGTCGCCTCTTATCAGGGCGTTGAACTTATCGGTATCACCGCCGGAGAAGCGAAAAACCCGCAAGTCACGCTGCGTAGCGCGGTGGGCAAAGTGCTTTGGCGTATCCTGATTTTCTATGTGGGGGCGATTTTCGTTATCGTGACTATCTTCCCTTGGAACCAGATTGGCTCGACTGGAAGCCCGTTCGTCCTCACCTTCGCCAAAATCGGCATTACCGCGGCGGCGGGGATTATCAACTTCGTGGTGCTGACCGCAGCGCTGTCAGGGTGCAACAGCGGGATGTATAGCTGTGGGCGTATGCTGTACGCGCTGGCGCGCAACCGCCAGCTACCGGCGGCAATGGCCAAAGTGTCGCGTCAGGGCGTACCGGTAGCGGGCGTCGCGCTATCGATCGTGATTCTGCTCATCGGTTCGTGCCTGAACTACATTATTCCTAACCCGCAGCGCGTGTTTGTCTATGTTTATAGCGCCAGCGTATTGCCGGGGATGGTGCCGTGGTTTGTGATCCTGATTAGCCAGCTGCGTTTCCGTCGCGAGCATCAGCAGGCGATGGCCAGCCATCCGTTCCGTTCGCTGTTGTTCCCGTGGGCGAACTATTTGACGATGGCATTCCTCGTTTGTGTGCTAATCGGCATGGGAATTAACGATGAAACCCGGATGTCGCTCTTTGTCGGAATTATTTTCCTCGCCCTGGTGACCCTTATTTATAAGGTTTTCGGCCTCGGCAAGCGGGGAAATCTCGATAAAACGGCGGAATAAGCGCCAAAGCGCACAAACTGTGAGCAAATAGAAATTTTATTTAAAAAGGCACTAGACAGGGGGGGGGGAAGTCCGTATTATCCACCCCCGCAACGGCGCTAAGCGCCCGTAGCTCAGCTGGATAGAGCGCTGCCCTCCGGAGGCAGAGGTCTCAGGTTCGAATCCTGTCGGGCGCACCATTTACCCGGTGCTGGAGCTGCGGTGGTTTTAATACCGCGTAAAAGAATTGTTGTGGTGGCTATAGCTCAGTTGGTAGAGCCCTGGATTGTGATTCCAGTTGTCGTGGGTTCGAATCCCATTAGCCACCCCATTATTTGATAGAGTTGTGAATTGCGAAGGTGGCGGAATTGGTAGACGCGCTAGCTTCAGGTGTTAGTGTTCTTACGGACGTGGGGGTTCAAGTCCCCCCCCTCGCACCACGACTTTAAAGAATTGAACTAAAAATTCAAAAAGCAGTATTTCGGCGAGTAGCGCAGCTTGGTAGCGCAACTGGTTTGGGACCAGTGGGTCGGAGGTTCGAATCCTCTCTCGCCGACCAATTTTGAACCCCGCTTCGGCGGGGTTTTTTGTTTTCCGGATTTGCTCAATCATCTTTTATCCCGCTGATCTTCCTCGTAAAAAATAGTTTCTATCTCTGCGAATTATTGTCCGGAATTGTCCCAAATGATTGCTGCGATAGATGCAATCTCGCTGGATCCTGTGCGATAATAACCGGGTAGATGCTCATTCCATCTCTTATGTTCGCCTTCGTGCCTCATAAACTCGGGAATGATGCAGAGCCGTACTTACGGTGCTTATCGTCCACTGATAGATGTCGCATTTTATATGTCTCATCAAACACCATGGACATAACGTTGAGTGAAGCACCCAATTTGTTGTCAAACAGACCTGTTTTAACGCCTGCCCTGATTTCAGTGCAGGCGTTTTTTTCTTTCAGGGGAAGGTTATCTTTTCGCGAGAGAAGGGCGCTATCGCCTCGAACGAGGCGATAGCGTTATCGTGAATTACTGCTGAGGGTTATTGTGCAGCGTCAACAGCAGGCCGTCACGACGCATGGTCGCCGCTTCTTCCGGCTGATGCAGGCGGTCCAGCGCATCGGCAAGCCACGCGTAATCAAAGGCATCCGGACGCTGCTTAAGCGCGGCGCGGAAGGCGATACTGGCCTCCTGCCATTCACCGTGACGCATCAGCGACTGGCCCAGGGTGCTCCACAGCAGCGGACGGTCGCCGACGGCTTTGATCTGCTGGCGCAGCACTTTCTCCAGTTGCTCCGGATTATTGGTCTTCAGTCGCGGGATCGGCATGACCAGGCGGTCGTCATACTGTTTCTTCAGACCATCGATAATAATCTGCTGGGCGGTATCGTGATCGTCGCTCTCGATAAGGCGTTCGGCCATTGCCACCTGCAGCGGTATCAGCGCGCGCGTTTTACGGCTCTGGTTGCGCCACCATTCGCGTAGCCCTTCGCTACCGCCGTCGGCCAGCGTTTTGTCCATCAGGCCAATCCACGCCAGCTGTTCCAGCGCGGCGCGGTGCTCTTCATCCCCCACGTTGGCTTTCGCCATGGATGGAATGATGTCCAGCAGTGAATTCCACGCGCCGGTGCGGGTATAGGCCTGCTCGGCAAGACGCAGCACCTCCGGATGACGCGGGGTCACTTCCAGCAGCTTATCGATGCCGTGACGAGCGGCGTGGTTTTCGTTCCGCGCCAGCTGTAGGCGCACGCGGGTAATTTCGACCGGGATGAGATCGTCGCCGGCCAGTTCGGCGGCGCGCTCAAGGTGCTGATTGGCGCGAGCTTCATCGCCGCGCTGTTGGGCCGCTTCCGCCGCTAACAGATAGTTCACGACCGGTTGTTCGGCGTGATCGGCATTTTTCGCCATCAGCTTTTCAACCTGTTGGTAATCGCCTTCCGCCAGTTTCAGCAGCGCTTGCTCGGTTTGCTTACGCGCGCGGCGGCGCTTACGGCCGACGAACCAGCCGCGCGTGTGCGCGCCGGTACGGAAAATGCGGCGCAGAAGCCACTCGATAGCGAACAGTACCACCATTGCGAGGATCAGGATGATCACAAGGCCCGTCACGCTGGTTTCGATATTGTAGTTATCGGTCTGGATCAGAACGTAGCCCTGGTGGCCCGCGATCATCGGGCCGACGACGATCCCGGCGATCAGCAGTGCGAAAAGCAGGAGAATTTTCAGCATCGGTTATTCTCCTTGCGGCGCAGGGGCTGGCGCGGTCGCTGCTGGCGCTGGCGCCGGAGCGGCTGCCGCAGGCTGGGCCATCAAATTACGCACCCGGGTTTGCATCAGCTTTTCCAGCAGGCTCTGGCTCTGCAGCGTTTCCGGCACGCTCATGGTGATACTCTGCTGACTGAGCTTATCCACCTCTTCAAGGAAAGCCTTGGTGGTGGCGTCTTCAGCATCGTAATAGGCGCGTACCCAGGTGGAGACGTTTTCCAGCGCCTGCTTATAGGTTTCTTCCTGATGACGCGGCACCGCCTGCGCGGCAACCAGCAGACGAGAGCGGATATTTTCGCGCAGATAGACATCCTGATTTGGCGCTAACAGCGGCACCGCCGTTTCGTCGCGGCGACGTATGGTAATAAAGCTATCCATAAAGTTCTGCCAGCTTTTCTGCAGGTTAACGCGCCATTCGCCGATGGAGCTGGAGAGCTCATCGCTGTCGGCATCCATCGGGGAATCATCGTCGTTATTATCAGCCAGACGCAGATTGTCGATTTGGTTCGCCAGCTGGTTAACCTTGAGGATAATGCCGTCGTAATCGACCTGGCTTACCGCCGACAGCGAAGCGATGTCATCGGTGATGGCGCGGCGCGCGCCGATAAGGCTTGGGTCGTTCATGTCGGCGAGGCTGGCATCGGCGCTTTTCAGCAGTGCGGCGGCGGTCGTCACATCCTGATCGCTCCACAGCTTACGTCCCGCCAGCTTAACCAGGAAATCAGCCTGCGCCAGCAGCCAGGTTTTGGCGTCGCTGCCGGAAATCACGGCAACTTTTTGCTGTAGCTCATCAAGCTGTTTCGTCAGGGTTTCCTGTTCGCGTTTGGCTTCGCTCAGCCGATCGGCCTGCTGTTTGATAATGCCTTCCAGCTCGCTCTTCTGGCTGTCCTGCGCTTTTTGCAGCGCCGCGAGCTGGCTTGCTAATTCAGAGCTGGTTTCGTTTTGCCGAGTAACCTGTTGCTTATTTAAGCCATACAGGCCAATACCGGCGGCGAGGGCGATAGCGATAGCAATCGCGCTGAGCGCCAGGCTGGTTTTGTTGCCGGCCTTTTTCTTCTCGTTGTTTTCTGGCTGTGGCGTGGTTTCCACGGCCTCCCTGGTCTCTTCAACCACGGCGGATTGATTTTGTTGTTCCGTCATTATGGCTTCCAATGTTGAGAGTTATTGTAATGCGCGTAGCAGCGCATCGTTGTCGGCGTTATCGGCAACCTGAATATCCTGCCAGCCCAATTCCCGGGCCTGAAGGGCCAGACGTTCGCTGACAACGACAAGGCTACAGTGCAGCAGCCACTGTTCGCGATACCACTGGGGTATTAACGACCACAGCTGCTGCAGCATCTCGCCGCTGGTGACCACCAGCGTAGTGACTCCACGAGATTGCCAGCGCATAGCCTCTTCCGCACCATCATAGTACTTCGCACAACGTTGATAACATTCACAAAATGTTACTTCGGCGCCGCGTTCACGCAGCGTGTCGCCTAATAATTCCCGCCCGCCGTTGCCGCGCAGAATCAGGGCTTTCTTGCCCGCAATGTTTTGTAATTCAGGTAATTGTAGCAAGACTTCGCTGATTTCCCGATCTAACGGGTAACGGATATTTTTACCACTGACCGTATGCAGGGCCAGCGCGGTGGTGCGGCCTATCGAGAAATAGGCCGGGTCGGAGGGCCAGCGTTGGCTCTCCTTCAGCAGACGGGCATGGGCGAATTCCACTGCATGCTGCGACAGCGCAAACAACAAATCGTCCGCGCCTAATGCCGCCAGCTGGCGCGGGAGCGCTGCCAGTTCTCGACCCGGCGTGAATTCAATCAGCGGAAAGCTCCAGGCCACGCGTCCCAGCGCGCGCAGGCGGCTGACTAACTCTTCACCTTGCGGTAGCGGACGAGTGACCAGGATGCTCATCGTGGGGCTTCTCCATCATAGACCGCCGCGAGGATGTCGCGGGCGCCGTTATCCAGTAGCTCTTCCGCCAGCGAAACGCCGAGCGCCTCTGCCTCTTCCGGCCGCCCGCGACGTTCGCCGCGCACGACCCGCGACCCATCCGGCGCGCCTACCAGCGCCCGTAGCCACAGCTCACCATCACGCAGTTCGGCATAGCTGCCAATCGGCACCTGACAACCGCCTTCGAGACGGGTGTTCATCGCCCGCTCGGCACGTACGCGCACGGCGGTTTCCGTATGGTTAAGCGGCGCTAATAGCGCTTTGGTCCATTCATCGTCAAGGCGGCATTCGATACCCACCGCGCCCTGGCCGACGGCCGGCAGAGATTGTTCAGGCGAGAGCGGCTGGCGAATACGCGCTTCCAGTTTCAGGCGTTTCAGCCCGGCGGCGGCAAGGATAATAGCGTCATACTCGCCGTTATCGAGTTTGCCTAATCGCGTGCCGACGTTGCCGCGTAGCGAGCGAATCACCAGATCGGGGCGCTCTGCCGCCAACTGGCACTGGCGACGTAAACTTGACGTGCCAACGATGCTGCCAGCCGGCAGCGCGTCAATTGAGGCATAGTGATTGGAAACAAAGGCGTCGCGCGGATCTTCACGTTCGCAGATGGTGACCAATCCCAGGCCTTCAGGGAATTCGACCGGGACATCTTTCATCGAATGGACGGCAATATCGGCGCGCCCCTCAATCATGGCGAGCTCTAACTCTTTTACAAATAAGCCCTTGCCGCCCACTTTCGCCAGCGGGGTATCAAGGAGCACGTCGCCGCGGGTGACCATGGGCACCAGCTCAACGGAAAGCCCCGGATGACAGGACTCCAGACGCTCTTTCACATAATGTGCCTGCCATAGCGCAAGCGGGCTTTGCCGTGTGGCAATTCTCAAAACTTTGTCTAACATGCTTGTTACCGTCATTGTCGACCATGAGCCATCCTAACATTGTTGCTTTAGGGATGTTAGTTTCGCGGTTAATGTGGGATGCTGGCATGATGACCTTTAGCGTTTCATGCGGATGCGGTTGCCGCAAGCGTAGTGGGGAATTTACACCCGGCAAACGGTGCTACACTTGTATGTAGCGCATCTTTCTTTACGGTCAATCAGCAAGGTGTTAAATTGATCACGTTTTAAACCATTTGTCAGCCAGCAGTTCATCACAACCACACCGATGACGAATGGTGACGGTTCTTGTTGAAATACTGAAATCCTCCGTACTATTGTACGTCGGATTTTTGAACATCAGGCGATATGTCTTGTACCTCTATATTGAGACACTGAAACAGAGACTGGATGCCATCAATCAATTGCGCGTGGATCGCGCGCTTGCTGCCATGGGACCCGCTTTCCAGCAGGTTTACAGTCTTCTGCCGACATTACTACATTATCATCACCCGCTGATGCCGGGTTACCTTGACGGTAACGTTCCCCGCGGCATTTGCCTCTACACGCCTGATGAAACCCAACGCCACTATCTTGACGAACTCGAACTGCATCGCGGCCTGCTAACGCAGGAACCGCCGAAAGGCGAACTGCCGATTACCGGCGTCTATTCGATGGGCAGTACCTCTTCCGTTGGGCAAAGCTGCTCTTCCGATCTGGATATCTGGGTATGCCATCAGGCCTGGCTGGATAACGAAGAACGCCAACTGCTGCAGCGTAAATGCAGCCTGCTTGAAAGCTGGGCGGCGTCGCTCGGCGTCGAGGTCAGTTTCTTCCTGATCGACGAAAACCGCTTCCGCCATAACGAAAGCGGCAGCCTGGGCGGCGAAGACTGTGGTTCGACCCAGCATATTTTGTTGCTCGATGAATTTTACCGCACCGCCGTGCGTCTTGCCGGGAAACGTATTCTGTGGAATATGGTGCCGGGCGATGAAGAAGATCATTACGATGATTACGTGATGGGGCTGTATGCCCAGGGCGTGCTGACGCCAAACGAATGGCTCGATCTCGGCGGCCTCAGTTCGCTGTCGGCGGAAGAGTACTTCGGCGCCAGCCTGTGGCAGCTGTATAAAAGCATCGACTCCCCGTATAAAGCGGTGTTGAAAACGCTGCTGCTGGAAGCCTACTCCTGGGAATACCCCAACAACCGCCTGTTGGCGAAAGATATTAAACAGCGCCTGCACGATGGCGAGATTGTCTCATTCGGTCTCGACCCTTACTGCATGATGCTGGAGCGCGTAACCGCCTATCTGCAGGCTATCGAAGACGACACCCGTCTCGATCTGGTTCGTCGCTGCTTCTATTTGAAAGTCTGTGAAAAACTCAGCCGCGAGCGCGCCTGCGTGGGCTGGCGTCGTGAAGTCGTCAGCCAGCTGGTGAAAGAGTGGGGCTGGGATGAAAAGCGTCTGATGATGCTTGATAACCGCGCTAACTGGAAAATCGATGAAGTGCGCAAAGCGCACAACGAACTGCTCGACGCGATGATGCAGAGCTATCGTAATCTGATCCGCTTCGCTCGGCGCAATAACCTTAGCGTCTCCGCCAGCCCGCAAGATATCGGCGTGCTGACGCGCAAGCTGTATGCGGCCTTTGAAGCGCTGCCGGGCAAGGTCACCCTGGTGAACCCGCAAATTTCACCGGACCTGTCGGAGCCGAATCTGACCTTTATCCACGTGCCGCCGGGCCGCGCCAACCGTACCGGTTGGTATCTGTATAACCGCGCGCCGGATATGGAATCGATTATCAGCCATCAGCCGCTGGAATATAACCGTTATCTTAATAAGCTGGTGGCCTGGGCCTGGTTTAACGGCCTGCTGACCTCACGCACCCGTCTGTTTATTAAGGGCAACGGTATCGTCGATTTGCCGAAGCTGCAGGAGATGGTGGCCGACGTGTCGCACCACTTCCCGCTGCGCCTGCCGGCGCCGACGCCAAAAGCGCTGTACAGCCCGTGCGAAATTCGCCACCTGGCGATTATCGTCAACCTCGAATATGACCCGACGGCGGCTTTCCGCAATCAGGTGGTGCATTTCGACTTCCGTAAGCTCGATGTTTTCAGCTTCGGCGAAGAGCAAAAATGCCTGATTGGCAGCGTCGACCTGCTGTATCGCAACTCGTGGAACGAAGTGCGCACGCTGCACTTTAACGGCGAGCAGGCGATGATCGAAGCGCTGAAGACTATTCTCGGCAAAATGCATCAGGATGCCGCGCCGCCGGATAGCGTGGAGGTGTTCTGCTATAGCCAGCATCTGCGTGGCCTTATCCGCACCCGCGTGCAGCAGATGGTCTCCGAGTGCATCGAACTGCGCCTCTCTAGTACCCGTCAGGACACCGGGCGCTTCAAAGCGCTGCGCGTCTCCGGCCAGACCTGGGGCCTGTTCTTCGAGCGCCTGAACGTTTCGGTGCAGAAGCTGGAAAACGCCATTGAGTTCTACGGCGCTATCTCGCACAACAAGCTCCACGGCCTGTCAGTACAGGTAGAAACCAATCACGTTAAGCTGCCGGCGGTGGTGGATGGCTTCGCCAGCGAAGGGATTATTCAATTCTTCTTTGAAGATGCGGATAACAATGACAGCGGCTTTAACATCTACATTCTCGACGAAAGCAACCGCGCCGAGGTCTATCACCACTGCGAAGGCAGCAAAGAAGAGCTGGTGCGCGACGTCAGCCGCTTCTACTCGTCATCGCACGATCGCTTCACCTACGGCTCAAGCTTCATTAACTTCAACCTGCCGCAGTTCTATCAGATAGTCGAAGTTGACGGACGCACGCAGGTGATCCCGTTCCGCAGTCAGGCGATTGCCGCCGCGGTGCCGCCGGGCCAGGAAGCGGTCGCCTCACCGGTGCTGCAGCAGCGCTACTCGTAGATTTGCCCCGGATAAGGCGCGATGCGCCGCCATCCGGGAAAGACGTCATTAACGGAAGCTCACCGTCTCGCCGGCCTGATTGCTCGCCGCCTGCTCCAGCAGATCCCAGAAGCGTTCGCCGCTGCGATCGCAGATCCACTCGTCGCCTTGCAGATCGAAGTGATAGCCGCCTTGCTTGGTCGCCAGCCAGACCTGATGCAGCGGCTCCTGACGGTTAATAATGATCTTACTGCCATTTTCGAAGCTGATGGTCAGCACGCCGCCATTGATTTCGCAGTCGATATCGCTGTCGCCGTCCCAGTCGTCCAGACGTTCTTCGATGGTCATCCACAGGCTATCGGCCAGGCGATGGAATTCACTGTCGTTCATAGTTATATTCTGCTTTTTTGATTTTTGAAGATGGCCGCAGTATAGCGCGAAACAAAAGCGCGCGCAGTCAGATGCTAAACGCTTGCTTTTACGTCTTCTCCTGCGATGATAGAAAGCAGTAACGAATGAATCATGGGCAACTATCAATGAAAAACGTTTTACCCACGCTTGCCGTTCTGTTTGCAATCTTCAGCCTGACCGGCTGCGGTTTGAAAGGGCCGCTGTATTTCCCGCCGGCAGACAAAACTGCGCCGCCGCCGACCAAGCCGGTTAACCCAGGCATTCAGAGCGCGACGCCGGATCGTAACGATCGCGGCGATAATGGCGGTCCGACTCAGGTTAACTATTAACGATAACGTTCTGTTCCGCGCAATTGGAGTAGATAATGCAGTTCTCTAAAATGCATGGCCTCGGCAACGACTTCATGGTTGTTGATGCGGTAACGCAGAATGTTTTCTTCTCACCGGAGCTGATTCGTCGCCTGGCGGATCGGCATCTTGGCGTCGGCTTCGACCAGCTGTTGGTTGTCGAGCCGCCGTACGATCCCGATCTGGACTTCCACTACCGTATCTTCAATGCTGACGGTAGCGAAGTCTCGCAGTGCGGCAACGGCGCGCGCTGCTTCGCCCGCTTTGTCCGTTTAAAAGGCCTGACCAATAAACGTGATATCCGCGTGAGCACCGCCAACGGTCGTATGGTATTAAGCGTAACGGAAGATGATCTGGTGCGCGTTAACATGGGTGAGCCGAATTTCGAACCTTCTCAGGTCCCGTTCCGCGCCAACAAAGCGGAAAAGACCTATATTATGCGCGCGGCTGAACAGACAGTATTGTGCGGCGTCGTCTCAATGGGCAACCCGCACTGCGTGATTCAGGTCGATAACGTGGATACCGCTGCGGTGGAAACCCTCGGTCCGGTGATGGAAAGCCACGAACGTTTTCCGGAACGCGCCAATATCGGCTTTATGCAGGTAGTGGAACGCTCTCATATTCGTCTGCGCGTCTATGAACGCGGCGCAGGTGAAACGCAGGCCTGCGGCAGCGGCGCCTGTGCGGCGGTGGCGGTCGGTATCCAACAAGGATTACTCGCCGAAGAGGTACGCGTGGAATTGCCAGGCGGGCGTCTCGACATCGCCTGGAAAGGTCCGGGTCAACCGTTGTATATGACTGGCCCGGCGGCACACGTCTACGACGGATTTATTCATCTATGAAACAGATCGGGGAAGAACAGCAGGAACTCGCCACAGCGCTCGACGACAGCGCGGTAGTAGATTATCTGCTGCAAAATCCTGAGTTCTTTATTCGTAATGCGGCGCAGGTAGAGCATATCCGCGTCCCGCATCCGGTGCGTGGCACCATCTCGCTGGTCGAGTGGCATATGCTGCGGGCGCGTAACCATATCAACGTGTTGGAAGAGAACATGACGCTGCTGATGGAACAGGCGACGGCCAATCAAAGCCTGTTTCAGCGCCTGTTCCATCTGCAGACGCGTCTGGCGTCCGCCGATAGCCTGGATGAAATGCTCAACCGCTTTCATCGTTGGGCGCGCGAGCTGGGCCTGGCAGGTGCGACGGTGCGCCTGTTTCCGGACAGCTGGCATCTCGGCGCGCCGTCTAAATTCACCCATCTGGCGTTGAGCCGGCAGGCGTTCGAACCCATTCGTATCCAGCGGCTGGGCCAGGCTCGTCACTATCTTGGGCCGCTGAATGGGCCAGAGCTGCTGGTGGTGCTGCCGGATGCGAAAGCTATCGGCTCGGTGGCGATGTCGCTACTGGGCGATGATGACGCGCCGGGGGTGATGTTTTTCAGCAGCCGCGATCCGCAGCATTATCAGCAAGGCCAGGGGACGCAGCTACTGCAGGAGATCGCCCGTATGCTGCCCGGCCTGCTGGAGCGCTGGATTGAACGCGCATGAGCCACTCCCCGCTATTATCCTGCGTCGATCGCTTTCTGCGCTATCTCGGCGTTGAGCGCCAGCTTAGCCCCATTACGCTCACGAATTACCAGCGTCAGTTAGAAGCGCTGATCGCGCTGGCGGAGGATGCCGGGGTGACAAGCTGGCAGCAGTGCGATGCCGCTCAGGTTCGTAGCTTTGCCGTGCGTAGCCGCCGCGCGGGCTTAGGGCCGGCGAGCCTGGCGCTGCGGCTTTCCGCCCTGCGCAGCTTTTTCGACTGGATGGTCAGCCAGGGCGAGCTGGCCGCTAACCCGGCGAAGGGGATTGCGGCGCCGAAGATCCCCCGCCATTTGCCGAAAAATATCGACGTTGATGATGTGAATCGGCTGCTGGATATCGACCTCAACGACCCGCTCGCGGTGCGCGACCGGGCGATGCTGGAAGTGATGTACGGCGCGGGGCTGCGTCTTTCTGAGTTAGTTAACCTTGATATTAAGCACCTTGATCTTGAGTCAGGGGAAGTGTGGGTGATGGGGAAAGGCAGCAAAGAGCGCCGCCTGCCAATTGGACGCAACGCGGTGGCGTGGATCGAACACTGGCTGGATTTGCGCGGCCTGTTCGGCGGCGATGACGACGCGCTGTTTTTGTCGAAGCTGGGTAAGCGCATTTCAGCGCGCAACGTGCAGAAGCGGTTTGCCGAGTGGGGCATAAAGCAGGGGCTCAATAGCCACGTGCATCCGCATAAGCTGCGGCACTCCTTCGCGACGCATATGCTGGAGTCGAGCGGCGATCTGCGCGGCGTGCAGGAGCTGCTGGGGCATGCCAATCTCTCCACCACCCAAATCTATACCCATCTCGATTTTCAACACCTTGCCTCGGTGTACGATGCCGCGCATCCGCGCGCTAAACGGGGGAAATAATGCGTTTTTACCGACCTCTGGGCCCGATCTCCGCGCTGACGTTCGACCTGGATGACACCCTTTACGATAACCGTCCGGTGATTGACCGGACGATGCAGGAATCGCTGACGTTTGTGCGCAATTACCATCCGGCGCTGAGCCAGTTTGATGCCCATGCGCTTAGTCAGCTGCGACAAACGCTATTGTCCTCAGAACCTGAGATTTATCATGATGTCACCGTCTGGCGCCACCGCGCGCTGGAGTTAGGGATGCGTAACGCCGGGCTCTCCGCCGCCGAGGCGAAAGCCGGCGCCGATGCGGCGATGGAAAACTTCGCCCACTGGCGCAGCCGCGTCGATGTGCCGCAGGAGACGCACGATACGCTGGCGAAGCTGGCGCAGAAATGGCCGCTGGTGGCTATCACCAACGGTAACGCCCAGCCGGAACTGTTCGGCCTGAACGACTATTTCCGTTTCGTGCTGCGCGCGGGTCCGGATGGCCGCTCCAAGCCGTTTGCCGATATGTACCATCTGGCGGCGGAGCGTCTGGATTTGCCGCTCGGGCGGATTCTGCACGTCGGCGATGATCTGACCACCGACGTAGCTGGCGCAATTCGCTGTGGAATGCAGGCCTGCTGGATCAAGCCGCAGGACGCCTCGCTGATGAAAACCGCCGATAGCCGCCTGCTGCCGCATATTGAAATTTCACGGTTGGCATCTCTGACCTCGCTGATATAATCACCAGTAACTCTGTATATATTAACAGGGGTTCGTGGAACCCCTTCTCTTCCGGCGGTGCCAATGGACGTTTCTTACCTGCTCGACAGCCTTAATGACAAACAGCGTGAAGCCGTAGCGGCCTCGCGCACCAATATGCTGGTTCTGGCAGGGGCGGGCAGTGGTAAGACGCGCGTACTGGTGCACCGTATCGCCTGGCTGCTGAGCGTAGAGAACTGCTCGCCATATTCCATTATGGCGGTGACCTTTACCAACAAAGCGGCGGCGGAGATGCGCCACCGTATCGGCCAACTGATGGGAACCACCCAGGGCGGTATGTGGGTCGGCACCTTCCACGGCCTGGCCCATCGCCTCCTACGCGCCCATCATCTGGATGCCAACCTGCCGCAGGATTTCCAAATCCTCGATAGCGAAGACCAGCTACGCCTGCTGAAGCGCCTGATTAAGGCGATGAACCTGGATGAGAAGCAATGGCCGCCGCGTCAGGCGATGTGGTACATCAACAGCCAAAAAGATGAAGGGCTGCGCCCGCACCATATTCAGAGCTACGGCAACCCGGTCGAACAGACCTGGCAGAAGGTGTATCAGGCCTATCAGGAAGCCTGCGATCGCGCCGGGCTGGTGGACTTCGCCGAGCTGCTGCTGCGCGCGCACGAGCTGTGGCTGAACAAACCGCACATCCTGCAGCACTACCGCGAGCGCTTCACCAATATTCTCGTCGACGAATTCCAGGATACCAACAACATTCAATATGCCTGGATCCGCCTGCTGGCGGGCGATACCGGCAAAGTGATGATTGTCGGCGATGATGACCAGTCGATTTACGGCTGGCGCGGCGCGCAGGTCGAAAACATTCAGCGCTTCCTTAATGACTTCCCCGGCGCGGAAACCATCCGCCTGGAGCAAAATTACCGTTCGACCAGCAATATTCTCAGCGCGGCTAACGCCCTGATTGAAAATAACAACGGGCGATTGGGCAAAAAACTGTGGACCGACGGCGCCGACGGTGAGCCCATTTCGCTGTACTGCGCCTTCAACGATCTCGATGAAGCGCGTTTCGTCGTTAACCGAATTAAAACCTGGCAGGAGAACGGCGGAGCGCTGGAGCAGTGCGCCATCCTCTATCGTAGTAACGCCCAGTCGCGCGTGCTGGAAGAGGCGCTGCTGCAGGCCAGCATGCCTTACCGTATCTACGGCGGCATGCGCTTCTTCGAACGTCAGGAAATCAAAGATGCGCTCTCTTATCTGCGCCTGATTGCCAACCGCAACGATGACGCGGCGTTTGAGCGTGTGGTCAATACGCCTACCCGCGGCATCGGCGATCGTACTCTGGATGTGGTGCGCCAGACCTCGCGCGATCGTCAGCTGACGCTGTGGCAGGCCTGCCGCGAGCTGCTGAAAGAGAAAGCGCTGGCTGGCCGCGCTGCCAGCGCGCTGCAGCGCTTTATGGAGCTTATCGACGCGCTGGCGCAGGAAACCGCCGATATGCCATTGCATGTCCAGACTGACCGGGTCATTAAAGATTCCGGCCTGCGTATGATGTATGAGCAGGAGAAAGGCGAGAAGGGCCAGACCCGTATCGAAAACCTGGAAGAACTGGTGACGGCGACGCGCCAGTTCAGCTACAACGAAGAAGATGAAGATCTCATGCCGCTGCAGGCGTTCCTCTCCCACGCCGCGCTGGAAGCCGGCGAAGGGCAGGCGGATACCTGGCAGGATGCGGTACAGCTGATGACTCTGCACTCGGCGAAAGGGCTGGAGTTCCCGCAGGTGTTTATCGTCGGTGTTGAAGAGGGGATGTTCCCGAGCCAGATGGCGCTTGATGAGGGCGGTCGTCTGGAGGAAGAGCGTCGTCTGGCCTACGTCGGCGTGACGCGCGCGATGCAGAAACTGACGCTGACCTACGCCGAAACCCGTCGTTTGTACGGCAAAGAGGTTTACCATCGCCCATCGCGCTTTATCGGCGAGCTGCCGGAAGAGTGCGTGGAAGAGGTGCGGCTGCGGGCGACGGTGAGCCGCCCGGTTAACCATCAGCGCCTCGGTACTCCGGTGGCGGAGAACGATACCGGCTATAAGCTGGGCCAGCGGGTTCGGCATCCGAAGTTCGGCGAAGGCACCATCGTAAACCTTGAGGGCAGCGGTGAACATAGCCGGCTGCAGGTGGCATTCCAGGGGCAGGGAATTAAATGGCTGGTTGCCGCCTACGCCCGGCTGGAAACGGTGTAACTTTAAGAAAAATATAATTTTTTTGTAATAATCTGCTAGCCTTATATGCTAAAGGGCAGGATTTGCTCTTTAGCGTTCCCTTGCGTGTTGACGCCGTTTTGGCGCTGGCGTAACATGCGCGCACGATTACGCTAAGAGGACATTCGCCTTGGACACACCCAGTAGATGCTGGCTCAACTTCCTGTCATTCAGGAACAACTCCTAAGGCTATCCCCTTATGCCGATAGCCTTAGCGGTTGTCGGCGACTCGTCCTATCCCCGTCGCTCTGAGTCAGGCTTAATGGTCTGAAACCCAAATAGTTTCTGTGTGCCCATCGAACTGTCCGATAAATTTTTTGTATTGGGAGTCCCGGTCATGCTGAGCGCATTTCAACTGGAAAATAATCGTTTAACGCGCCTTGAGGCCGATGAGATCAAGCATCTTGCCAGCTCGGTGTGGGTCGATCTGGTCGAGCCAGACGATGACGAACGTAGCCGTGTGCAAACGGAGCTAGGCCAGAACCTGGCGACGCGCCCGGAACTGGAAGACATCGAAGCGTCAGCGCGTTTCTTTGAAGACGAAGATGGTTTACACATCCACTCCTTTTTCTTTTTCGAAGATGCTGACGATCACGCCGGTAACTCAACCGTGGCGTTTACTATCCGCGAAGGCCGCCTGTTTACCCTGCGCGAGCGTGAACTGCCCGCTTTTCGCCTGTACCGCATGCGCGTGCGTAACCAGACGCTGGTCGACGGCAACGCCTATGAGCTGCTGTTAGACCTGTTCGAGACCAAAATCGAACAGCTGGCGGATGAAATAGAAAACATCTACAGCGACCTGGAAAAGCTGAGCCGCGTGATTATGGAAGGCCACCAGGGCGACGAGTACGACGAAGCGCTGTCGACGCTGGCGGAACTGGAAGATATCGGCTGGAAGGTTCGCCTCTGTCTGATGGATACCCAGCGCGCGCTCAACTTCCTCGTGCGCAAGGCGCGCCTGCCGGCAGGCCAGCTGGAACAGGCGCGAGAGATCCTGCGAGATATCGAATCCCTGCTGCCGCACAACGAATCGCTGTTCCAGAAGGTGAACTTCCTGATGCAGGCGGCGATGGGCTTTATCAACATCGAGCAGAACCGCATTATCAAGATCTTCTCGGTGGTCTCAGTGGTGTTCCTGCCGCCGACGCTGGTGGCGTCCAGCTATGGGATGAACTTTGAGTTTATGCCGGAACTCCACTGGAGCTTTGGTTATCCGGGAGCCATCGTGTTTATGATGTTGGCCGGCCTGGCGCCGTATCTCTACTTCAAGCGTAAAAACTGGCTGTAGTTGTTGTGCCGGATGCGCTTCGCTTATCCGGGCCTACGTGTTGTGCTTTTGTAGGCCGGATAAGGCGTAGCCGACATCGGGTAATATCCTATCCCCGACGCCCCCGTCTTTGCGTATATACCGCATCCATCACGAATATCGCCAGCGCCACCCAGATAAAGGCGAAGGTTACCATTTTATCCGTGCCCGGCACTTCACCGTAGAACGTTACCGCCAGCAGGAACATCAGCGTCGGGCCGATGTACTGGAAAAAGCCCAACGTCGACAAGCGCAGGCGGGTCGCCGCGCCGGTGAAGCACAGCAGGGGGATGGTGGTTACCACGCCCGCGGCCATTAGCAGCAAATTGAGCGACCAGGGGTTGTCTCCCATATGGCTGGTTGGGCTATCGGTGATGCCGAAAAGCCAGATCGCCGCCACTGGCAGCAGCCATAGCGTTTCCACCAACATGCCGGTCTGCGCATCGACGGCGATTTTCTTACGTACCAGTCCGTAGAAGGCAAAGCTGAAGGCTAGCCCAAGGCCGATTACCGGCAGTGAGCCAAAGGTCCACAACTGCACCAGCACGCCGCAGAAGGCGAGGATCACCGCCAACCACTGCAGCCGACGAAAGCGTTCGCCGAGGAAAACCATCCCGAGCACGATATTAACCAGCGGGTTAATAAAGTAGCCGAGGCTGGCTTCCAGCATATGGTGGTTATTGACCGCCCAGATAAAGAGCAGCCAGTTGCCGCCGACCAGCACTGCAGAGAGCGCGAGCAGGAAGATCTTGCGCGGGGTTTTTAGCAGTTTTTTTACCTGCGGCCACTGGCGGCTGACGCTGATGAGCGCCACCATGAAAAAGAAAGACCAGATCACGCGATGCGTGAGGATTTCATCGGCGGGAACGTAGTAAATAAGTTTGAAGTACGCCGGTGCGATACCCCAGATAAAATAGGCGGCCAGCGCCAGCATAACGCCCAGCCGCGTTTGTTTTGCGTCCATTGGTAGAATCCATTGCCAAAGAGAGTGATGTTACTCGATCTGCGGCAATCAACCCACCATATAGGTGGCCGTGGCGCTGGCGATATAAACCTGCTCTTCGTTATGCAGCTCGACGCGGGCCACCGCGACTTTGTTTCCAGCGCGCAGCAGGCTGCTGGTGGCGGTAAAGCGCTCGCCGCGGCCAGGGCGTAAGTAATCGACGCGCAAATCGATAGTTCCCATCCGCGAGAGGCGCTGGCGCAGCTCTTCTTCATTGATAGTGTCATGGCGAGTCAGGGTGCTGCCGACGCAGACCAGCCCAGCGGCGACATCCAGCGCAGAGGCGATAACGCCGCCGTGCAGGATACTCTGTGCCCAGTTGCCAACCATCATCGGCTGATTATTAAAGCTGAGCTGGGCAAATTCCTTTTCATAACGCTCCAGCTCAAGCCCCAGCGCGCGGTTAAAAGGCATGTGATAAACAAAAATCTCTCCCACCAGCTTTAGCGCGGCGGCGGCGGTCAGTTCAGACATAGCAGAGGTCCATTTCGTTAATGAAATGTTGATTTTATGCTTCAAAAATATTGATTTCCACTTTCGGAGGCGATAACGCAGCGGGAGGTGGATAAATAGGTAGAATGGCAGCAGGACAAAACATTAAATAAGAACCCTTCTTCAGGAGAACAGTAATGCGTATCTCTTTAGCCTGGCTGCTGGCGCTTAGCGCGCTGCCGGCGGGCGTTCTGGCGCAGGACGCGCCGATTGAACAATCCGTTCATGACAAACCCGCGGTACGGGGCAGTATTATCGCCAACCTGCTGCAGGACCATGATAATCCGTTCCTGCTTTATCCTTATGAGAGCAACTATCTGCTCTATACGTGGACCAGCGATCTCAATAAAGAGGCTATTCGTAGTTACGACTGGGCAGATGACGCGCGTAAGGATGAGGTGAAGTTCCAGCTCAGCCTGGCATTCCCGTTATGGCGCGGCATTCTCGGCGATAATTCGCTGCTTGGCGCCTCCTATACGCAAAAATCCTGGTGGCAGCTCTCTAACAGTAAAGGCTCGGCGCCGTTTCGCGAAACTAACTACGAGCCTCAGCTCTTCCTTGGCTTCGCGACGGATTATGAGTTTGCCGGCTGGACCTTGCGCGATATCGAAGTCGGCTATAACCACGACTCTAACGGCCGTTCCGATCCAACGTCACGTAGCTGGAACCGCCTGTATACTCGCCTGATGGCGCAAAACGGTAACTGGCTAGTTGAAGTGAAGCCGTGGTATGTGGTCGGCAGCACCGATGATAACCCGGATATTACGAAATACTTGGGGTACTACCGCCTGAAGATTGGCTACCAGCTGGGGGAAGCTATTTTTAGCGCTCAGGGGCAATATAACTGGAATACGGGCTACGGCGGCGCGGAAATCGGGGTCAGTTACCCTATTACCAAACACGTGCGCGCCTATACTCAGGTGTACAGCGGTTATGGCGAGTCGCTCATCGACTATAACTTCAATCAGACGCGGGTCGGCGTCGGCGTGATGCTCAACGATCTGTTTTAATCGTTGCACTCTGGCTCTCAGGCGCTGAAAATAGCGCCTGTTTTCTTTTCAGGCGGATGGGGTCAACGTGGCACAGGCGGAAGTATTAAATCAGGAATCGCTGGCTAAGCAGGTTTTACAAGAGACCTTCGGCTACCAGCAGTTCCGCCCGGGCCAGGAATCGATCATCGCCACGGCGCTGGAAGGCCGCGATTGCCTGGTGGTGATGCCGACCGGCGGCGGTAAGTCGCTGTGCTATCAGGTGCCTGCATTGGTGCTAGGCGGCCTGACGGTTGTCGTGTCGCCGCTGATTTCGCTGATGAAAGACCAGGTCGATCAGCTGCTGGCTAACGGCGTCGCCGCGGCTTGTCTTAACTCGACTCAGAGCCGCGAGCAGCAGCAAGAGGTGATGGCGGGGTGCCGCAGCGGGCAGATTCGTCTGCTGTATATCGCGCCGGAACGCCTGATGCTGGACAACTTCCTGGAGCATCTGAGCCACTGGAACTTAGCGATGCTGGCGGTGGATGAGGCGCACTGTATCTCGCAGTGGGGCCATGATTTCCGCCCGGAATATGCCGCGTTGGGCCAGCTGCGTCAGCGGATGCCGCATATTCCGTTTATGGCGCTCACCGCCACCGCGGATGACACCACCCGCCGCGATATTGTTCGCCTGCTGGGGCTTAACGATCCGCTGATTCAGGTTAGTAGCTTCGATCGCCCCAATATCCGCTATATGCTGATGGAGAAATTTAAGCCGCTCGATCAGTTGATGCGATACGTCCAGGATCAGCGCGGTAAATCAGGGATTATCTACTGCAACAGCCGTTCTAAAGTTGAAGACACCGCAGCCAGGCTGCAAAGCCGCGGCATCAGCGCGGCGGCCTATCATGCTGGCCTGGAAAATGATATTCGTGCCGACGTGCAGGAGAAATTCCAGCGTGACGATCTGCAGATCGTGGTGGCGACGGTGGCCTTCGGTATGGGCATTAACAAGCCGAACGTCCGCTTTGTGGTGCACTTTGATATCCCGCGCAATATTGAATCCTATTATCAGGAAACCGGCCGCGCCGGGCGTGACGGCCTGCCGGCGGAAGCGATGCTGTTTTACGATCCGGCGGATATGGCGTGGCTGCGCCGCTGCCTGGAGGAGAAGCCCGCCGGGCCGCTGCAGGATATTGAACGTCATAAGCTGAATGCGATGGGCGCCTTCGCCGAAGCGCAGACCTGTCGCCGTTTGGTGCTGCTGAACTATTTTGGCGAAGGGCGCCAGGAGCCGTGCGGCAACTGTGATATCTGCCTTGACCCGCCAAAGCAGTACGATGGCTTAATGGACGCGCGCAAGGCGCTTTCAACTATTTACCGGGTGAATCAACGCTTCGGGATGGGCTACGTGGTTGAAGTACTCCGCGGCGCCAACAATCAGCGTATCCGCGACCTGAACCACGATAAACTGCCGGTTTACGGTATTGGTCGCGAGCAGAGCCACGAGCACTGGGTGAGCGTGATTCGCCAGTTAATCCACCTCGGACTGGTGACGCAAAATATTGCCCAGCACTCCGCGCTGCAGCTCACCGAGGCCGCGCGTCCGGTACTGCGCGGTGAAGTCCCGCTGCAGCTCGCCGTGCCGCGTATCGTGGCGCTAAAACCGAAAGCGATGCAGAAATCCTTCGGCGGCAATTACGACCGCAAGCTGTTCGCCAAGCTGCGTAAATTACGTAAAGCGATTGCCGACGAGGAGAACATCCCGCCATACGTCGTCTTTAACGACGCGACGCTTATTGAGATGGCCGAACAGTCGCCGCTTACCGCCGGGGAGATGCTTAGCGTCAACGGCGTGGGGACTCGCAAGCTTGAGCGCTTCGGTAAAGAATTCATGGCGCTGATACGTGCTCATGTCGATGGCGATGATGAGTAGTCAGCCGCGGGAAAAGGTGCCAGAATAGTTTCCTTCTTCACTATTTCCCTGCGAGTTAAACATGTTGATGCTTTTTCTCACCGTGGCGCTGGTGCACATCATTGCGCTAATGAGTCCAGGGCCGGATTTTTTCTTCGTTTCGCAAACCGCGGTGAGCCGCTCGCGCAAAGAGGCGATGATGGGCGTGCTGGGGATCACCGGCGGCGTGATGGTCTGGGCGGGCGTCGCGCTGCTCGGCTTGCATCTGATTATCGAGAAAATGGCCTGGCTGCATACGTTGATTATGGTCGGCGGTGGGCTGTATCTGTGCTGGATGGGCTATCAAATGCTGCGCGGCGCGCTGAAGAAAAACGACATTGTTGCGGCGGAACCGCAGGTTGAGCTGGCGCGTAGCGGGCGCAGTTTCCTGAAGGGCCTGCTGACTAACCTCGCCAACCCGAAAGCGATTATCTACTTCGGATCGGTCTTCTCGCTGTTCGTTGGCGATAACATCGGCGCCGGGGCGCGTTGGGGAATTTTCCTGCTGATCGTCCTTGAAACGCTGGCGTGGTTCACCATCGTAGCCAGCCTCTTCGCACTGCCGAAAATGCGCCGCGGCTATCAGCGGATGGCAAAGTGGATAGACGGCATCGCAGGAACCCTGTTTGCCGGTTTCGGCATTCATCTGATTATTTCGCGCTAACTCGTAATGCGATTATCCACCCGATTGGTTGCCGGGTGGGGCAGACATTAGTGACGAAGGCGCTGTAGTTCATCCCTGGTCAAACCGGTCATTTCCAGGATGGCATCGTCATCCATGCCGCGATTGAGCATCGCTGCGGCGACCTGTAAAAGGGCCTGTAGTTTTCCTTCTTTGATGCCTTCTTTGATGCCTTCTTTAATACCTTCTTTAATACCTTTCTCTCTGCCTTCTGCGAGCCACGTTTCTGCCAGAGTCATTAGCATTCCTCCATGCTGCGGCACACGCTGTGCCAGCCCATACAATAGCGCCCGAATATCCTGAGCTTCTCCCGCCTGAGCCATATATTTTATCAGCACGGCGATTTGTTGTCCGCTCATCTGCTCCAACATTAAGAGGTGGGTCAACTTGTCCAGCAGTTGTGCCATATCGCGCTGGCGAATATGTTTTTGTACCAGCGTAAGCGCCGCCATACTGCGGTGGCGCATAATTTCGTCATCAGGGATCACTGTAATATCGACAAGCGGAAATGCACCTGAATAGAGCTGATGGGCAAGCATCGAGTCGTCAAAATTATCCAGCCAGTTCAGCGACCAAGGATAGGGGCTGCGGCGTCCTTGATAAAAGAGAATGGGAATTACCAGCGGTAACGTTTTATGACCATTCTCCAGATGCCTCTGCATGGCGGCGATGGCGTAGCGCATCAGGCGGAATGCCATCAGTTTATCGGGTGAACTCTGGTGTTCTATCAGGACATGGATATACCCCGGGCCGCGGTTTGTCTCCAGCGAATAAAGAATATCGCTGTAGTAGGGCCGCAGGTCATCTTCCAGAAAACTCCCGGATTCCAGGCGAAGTGTATCCAGTTTGCAAACCTGAATTAACGCCGGCGGAAGGTGGATCTCAATAAAATCGCGCGCCGTTTCTACCCGCGACAGAAAGGTCTTAAAGACTGCATCATGAGGGGTTGCCGTTTCCGCCATTTTCGTTCATCCGTGAATAAACCCAATGGCGGCATTCTGGCACTGAAAAGGCGGGGCCGACAGCGCGTGGATAAAGTCTCTCTCATGTTTGCGCGCCAGCACGCGTGATAATACGACTAAGGCCGCAAATGGCGCAGCGCTGTGCGAGCAAGATTCCAGTATTCAGGCGTGACGGGCGGAAGCGAGCAGCGCACCCACCAGCATAAACAGCGAACCAAACACTTTATTCAGCGCCTTCATCTGCTTCGGACCTTTAATCCAGGCCGCAATGCGCTGCGCCAGCGTCGCGTAACCGATCATCACAATGATATCGACTACGATAGTGGTGACGCCGAGTACCAGGTACTGCATCACCTGCGGCTGATGCGGTACGATGAACTGGGGAAATAGTGCGGCGAGGAAGACGATACTTTTTGGGTTGGTCAGATTGACGAACACCGCGCGTTTATAGAGCTTACCGCGGCTTTGAGTTCGCGCCAGCGTATTCAGGTCGATTGAACCCGCCGCCCGCCATTGCTGAATCCCCAGCCAGATAAGATAGGCCGCGCCCGCCCATTTCAACACTTCAAATGCCAGTACCGAGCGTGAGAAGAGCGTACCCAAACCGACGCCGACCAGCACGATATGAATGGCCAACCCGGTTTGCAGGCCGGCAATAGAGGCCGCCGCGCCGCGATAGCCGTGGTTGATGGATGTGGTCATGGTATTGATCGCGCCGGAACCCGGCGACAGGCTGAGAATGATTGATGTCAGCAGATAAGCGAACCACCACTCGAAGGTCATGAGAATCTCCCTGATTGTCTATTTTTATGCCACAATACGCTATTGCATCAGCATTGTGTGATGTGCGACAAAAAAACGATTTTCAGCGGTTAACAGGGGTGTAAACCCGATGTTTGGGCAGCAAAAGGACTGGGACACACGAGAAAACGCGTTTGCGGCCTTTACCATGGGGCCGCTGACGGATTTTTGGCATCAGCGGGAAGAAGCTGAATTTACGGGCGTCGATAAGGTTCCGGTACGCTTTGTGCGCTTTTGTGCCGCAAATAACGACCGGCTGGTGGTCATTTGCCCCGGCCGCATCGAAAGCTACGTGAAGTACGCCGAACTAGCCTACGATCTCTTCCACAGCGGCTTTGACGTGATGATTATCGATCACCGCGGTCAGGGTCGCTCCGGTAGGTTGCTGTCTGATACCCACCGCGGTCATGTTGTGCGCTTTAGCGATTATGTTGACGATCTGGCTGCGCTCTGGCAGCAGGAAGTGGTTCCCGGCCACTGGCGTAAACGTTTTATTCTCGCCCACTCGATGGGCGGCGCCATTGCCACGCTGTTCTTGCAGCGTCACCGGCAGCATTGCGACGCCATTGCCTTATGCGCGCCAATGTTTGGCATCATCATGCGCCTGCCTGACTGGATGGTGCGCCATATTCTCGACTGGGCTGAGGGCCATCAGCGTATTCGCGAAGAGTATGCCATCGGTACGGGCCGCTGGCGGGCGCTGCCGTTTTCGCTCAATGTATTGACTCATAGCCGCCAGCGCTATCGTCGCAACCTGCGTTTTTATGCTGACGATCCGCGGCTACGCGTTGGCGGGCCAACCTATCACTGGGTGCGCGAAGGTATTCTGGCCGGTGAAGAGATATTGTCCGGCGTCGAGAAAGACACGACTCCGACGTTATTGATTCAGGCTGAGGATGAAAGGGTGGTCGATAATCTGATGCACGACCGCTATTGTGAACTCCGTTCCGCTGCCGGGCACCCTTGTGAAGGCGATAAGCCGCTCGTTATTGAAGGGGCATATCACGAGATCCTTTTTGAAAAGGACGCTATGCGCTCAGTCGCGCTAAATGCCATCGTCGATTTTTTCAATCGACATACTTAATCCGACGATAGATCTCGTCGCCCTGCTTAGAGGTTAAATTTTTTATGTACCAGGTTGTTGCGTCTGATTTAGATGGCACGCTGCTTTCCCCCGACCATTTCCTCACCCCTTATGCCAAAGAGACGCTGAAGCTACTCACCGCGCGCGGGATAAATTTCGTCTTCGCCACTGGCCGCCACTACATCGATGTGGGGCAGATCCGCGATAATCTCGGCATTAAGTCGTACATGATCACCTCTAACGGCGCGCGGGTACATGATAGTGAAGGAAAACAAATCTTCGCCCATAACCTCGACCGCGATATCGCCAGCGATCTGTTTGAGATGGTGCGTAACGATGTGAAGATTGTGACCAACGTCTATCGTGAAGATGAATGGTTTATGAATCGCCATCGCCCGGAAGAGATGCGCTTCTTCAAAGAGGCGGTATTCAACTACAAGCTTTATGAACCGGGCGAGCTGGATGCGGATGGCATCAGCAAAGTTTTCTTCACCTGTGAAGATCATGAACATTTGCTGCCGCTTGAGCAGGCTATCAACGCGCGCTGGGGCGACCGCGTCAATGTGAGTTTCTCCACGCTAACTTGTCTTGAAGTAATGGCCGGCGGTGTTTCGAAGGGACATGCGCTGGAGGCCGTTGCGAAAATGCTCGGCTACAGCCTCAAGGAGTGTATCGCCTTTGGCGACGGCATGAACGACGCCGAGATGCTGTCGATGGCCGGTAAAGGCTGCATTATGGCAAACGCCCATCAGCGGTTGAAGGATTTGCATCCGGAGCTGGAAGTGATCGGCAGCAACGCCGACGATGCCGTACCGCATTACCTGCGCAAGTTATATCTCGATTGATAAACATTGACGACTGACTAATAAGTGGTCAGTCGTCAACCCTTCTCTCCGCTACAATGCCTGTTCTTTATTCAATGAGACGACCATTGTGGCGCTATTAATTATCACCACTATCCTGTGGGCCTTTTCTTTTAGCCTGATTGGCGAATACCTTGCCGGTAGCGTCGATAGCTATTTTTCCGTGCTGATGCGCGTGGGCCTGGCAGCGCTGGTGTTTTTGCCTTTCCTGCGTACGCGCGGCCAGTCTCCGTGCACCATCGTACTCTATATGCTAGTGGGGGCGATGCAGCTTGGCATCATGTATTTGCTGGCTTTCCGCGCCTATCTTTATCTGACGGTCTCGGAATTTCTGTTGTTTACGGTCTTTACCCCGCTGTATATCACCCTGATTTACGATCTGCTCAGCGGTCGTAAACTGCGCTGGGGCTATCTGCTTAGCGCGGCGCTGGCGGTGTTAGGGGCGGCGATCATCCGCTATGACAAAGTCAGCGATCATTTCTGGACCGGGCTATTGCTGGTGCAGTTGTCGAATATCTGCTTCGCCATCGGCATGGTGGGCTACAAGCGTTTGATGGAAGTCCGCCCGATGCCGCAACACAATGCTTTTGCCTGGTTCTATGCAGGCGCCTTTATTGTGGCGGTAGCGGCGTGGTTTATGCTGGGCAATCCGCAGAGGTTGCCGACCACCGACCTGCAGTGGGGAATCCTGGTCTGGCTTGGCGTGGTTGCTTCCGGATTGGGTTATTTCATGTGGAACTACGGCGCGACGCAGGTGGATGCCGGTACGTTGGGGATCATGAATAACGTTCACGTCCCCGCCGGGCTGTTGGTTAATCTCGCAATCTGGCAGGAGCAGCCTCACTGGCCAAGCTTTATCATTGGCGCGCTGGTAATCCTGGCTTCGCTATGGGTCCATCGCCGCTGGGTCGCTCCGCACTCCGTACAAACGGCAGATGATCGCAAGCGTGGTTCCGCGCTGAGCGAATAAACGCTTCTGTTACCGGCTGGCGTTGCTCGCCATCGCGCACTGCAGCATACAGCCGGCTCCACAGTCCTTCTCCCAGGGTTTTGGTGACAATCAAACCCTGGCGTTCAAAACTTTCCACCACCCAGTGCGGCAGGGCGGCGATACCCATTCGCGCGGCAACCATCTGAATCAACAGCAGCGTGTTATCGACACTTTTCAACTGCGGGCTGATCCCCGCCGGTTGCAGGAAGTGGCGCCAGATATCCAGTCGCCCGCGCTGTACCGGGTAAATCAGTAACGTTTCCGCAGCCAGATCCTCCGGGGAGATGCGCGTTTTCGCCGCCAGCGGATGTTCCGGAGCTAACACCAGACGAACTTCATAATCAAACATCGGTGAATAGTGCAGGCCGCTACGCGGCAAAATATCTGAGGTCATCACCAGATCGAGTTCACCCTGCTGCAGGGCTGGCTGCGGGTCAAAAGTGACGCCGGACTGAAAATCAACTTCCACCAGCGGCCAGCGGGCGCGGAAGCTTTCCAGCGCCGGGGTGAGCCATTGAATACAGCTATGGCACTCAATCGCCAGCCGCAGACGGGTTTGCTGTGGTTCATTGCAATCCTGTAGCGCGCGAGCGATCTGCGGCAGTACCTGATTGGCCAACTGCAGCAGAATTTCTCCTTGCGGCGTGAAGCGTAGCGGCTGGCTTTTACGCACAAACAAACGGAAACCAAGGCGCTGTTCCAGATCGCTAAACTGGTGGGACAGGGCCGACTGGGTTTGGTGCAGGGCTGCCGCCGCGCCCGCCAGCGAACCGCTGTTCCGCAACGCCTGTAGCGTTTTCAGGTGCTTAATCTCGATCATGAATGTCCTTCACTTCGGCATGAATAATTTGCGCTTGAGGAATATACAGTACCTTTACATTATGGATGTGTAAACATCTGGATGGCTAAATGCAAAAAATTCCATAAGGGGCATAACATGACAATCCTCAATCACACCCTCGGTTTTCCTCGCGTTGGCCTTCGCCGCGAGCTGAAAAAAGCGCAAGAGAGCTACTGGGCGGGCAACGCCACGCGTGAAGAGCTGTTGGCGGTAGGTCGCGAACTTCGCGCTCGTCACTGGGAGCAGCAGAAACAGGCTGGCATTGATCTGCTGCCGGTGGGCGATTTTGCCTGGTACGACCATGTTCTGACCACCAGCCTGCTGCTGGGCAACGTGCCGGCTCGTCATCAGAACAAAGACGGCACCGTCGATATCGATACTCTGTTCCGCATTGGTCGCGGTCGCGCGCCGACCGGCGAACCCGCTGCCGCCGCGGAAATGACCAAGTGGTTCAATACCAACTATCACTACATGGTGCCGGAATTTGTCCAGGGCCAGCAGTTCAAGCTGAGCTGGACCCAACTGCTGGATGAAGTGGACGAAGCGCTGGCGCTGGGCCACAAGATTAAGCCTGTACTGCTGGGGCCGGTAACCTATCTGTGGCTGGGCAAAGTAAAAGGCGAACAGTTTGACCGTTTAAGCCTGCTGAACGATATCCTTCCGGTTTACCAGCAGGTACTGGGCGAGCTGGCGAAACGCGGCATTGAGTGGGTGCAGATTGATGAACCGGCGCTGGTGCTGGAGCTGCCGCAAGCATGGCTGGATGCCTTTAAACGGGCTTATGAGGCCCTGCAGGGGCAGGTAAAACTACTGCTGACCACCTATTTTGAAGGGATCGCCGACAACCTTGATGTTATCACCGCGCTGCCGGTACAGGGGCTTCACGTCGATCTGGTGCATGGCAAAGATGATGTTGCTGAACTACATAAACGCCTGCCGGCCGACTGGCTGTTATCCGCCGGGCTGATCAACGGTCGTAACGTCTGGCGCGCCGATCTCGCGGAAAAATATGCGCAAATTAAGGCGATTGTCGGTCAACGTGCGCTGTGGATCGCTTCATCCTGCTCGCTGTTGCATAGCCCGATCGATCTGAGCGTAGAGACCCGTCTTGATGCCGAAGTAAAAAGTTGGTTTGCTTTCGCCCTGCAGAAGTGCGGCGAACTGGCGCTGCTGCGCGATGCGCTGAACAGCGGTGATACGACGGCGATCGAGGCGTGGAGCGCGCCAATCCAGGCTCGTCGCCATTCGACTCGCGTACACAACGCGGCAGTAGAAAAACGGTTGGCGGCAATCACTGCTCAGGACAGCCAGCGCGCCAGCCCTTATGCCGAGCGCGCACAGGCGCAGCGCAGGCGCTTTAACCTGCCAGCATGGCCGACGACGACGATCGGTTCATTCCCGCAGACAACCGAAATTCGTACCCTGCGGCTGGATTTCAAAAAAGGTAACCTCGACGCCAGCCATTATCGGACGGGTATTGCCGAACATATTAAGCAGGCGATCGTCGAACAAGAACGTCTGGGTTTAGACGTGCTGGTGCATGGAGAAGCCGAGCGTAACGACATGGTGGAGTATTTCGGTGAGCATCTGGACGGTTTCATCTTCACGCAAAACGGTTGGGTGCAAAGCTATGGCTCTCGCTGCGTGAAGCCGCCGGTGGTTATCGGCGACGTCAGCCGTCCGCAGGCGATCACCGTCGAATGGGCGAAGTACGCGCAGTCTCTTACCGACAAGCCGGTCAAAGGCATGTTGACCGGTCCGGTGACCATTCTGTGCTGGTCCTTCCCGCGCGAAGATGTCAGCCGTGAAACCATCGCGAAACAGATTGCGCTGGCGCTGCGCGATGAAGTGGCGGATCTGGAGGCGGCCGGTATCGGTATTATCCAGATTGATGAACCGGCGCTACGCGAAGGTCTGCCGCTGAAGCGCAGCGACTGGGATGCTTATCTACAGTGGGGTGTAGAAGCTTTTCGCATCAACGCCGCGGTTGCTAAGGATGACACCCAGATTCATACCCACATGTGTTATTGCGAGTTCAATGACATCATGGATTCTATCGCCGCGCTGGATGCCGACGTCATCACCATTGAAACCTCGCGTTCTGACATGGAACTGCTGGAGTCGTTTGAAGAGTTCGAATATCCAAACGAAATCGGCCCGGGCGTTTATGATATTCATTCGCCAAACGTACCGAGCGTGGAGTGGATTGAAGGGTTGCTGGAGAAGGCCGCGCAACGTATCCCGGCGGAGCGCTTGTGGGTTAACCCGGACTGCGGCCTGAAAACTCGCGGCTGGCCGGAAACCCGCGCCGCGCTGGCGAACATGGTGCAAGCGGCGCAGAATCTGCGCGAATCAGCCTGATAGATAGGCGGAAAACAACAGAGGAGGCCACGGCCTCCTCTTTTCATGTATCAGGCGAGTTACCCTTTTTTACCGCCATATTGAGCAAACCAGGCCAGCATTCGCTGCCAGCCGTCTTTGGCTGACTCTTCGTGATAGCTGGCGCGATAGTCGGCGTTAAAAGCGTGATCGGCCTCGGGATAGACCACGATCTCGGCGTTCGCATTCGCCGCCCGCAGCGCCTGGCGCATGGTCTCGACGGTATCCTGTGGAATGCTGGCGTCTTTAGCGCCGTACAGGCCAAGTACCGGCGCGTTGAGGTCGACGGCGATATCCACCGGGTGTTTTGGCGAATTCAGCGATTTTTCTCCCACCAGTTTGCCATACCAGGCGACGCCTGCCTTCAACTGCGGGTTATGCGCGGCATACAGCCAGGTGATGCGACCGCCCCAGCAGAAACCGGTGATAAGCAGACGATGGGCATCGCCGCCGTGGCGTGCCGCCCAACTGGCGACGTGGTCGAGATCCGCCAGCACCTGCGCGTCAGGCACCTTAGTGACCAGTTCTTTGAACAGAGTAGGGATATCGTTGTACTCATTCGGATCGCCCTGGCGGAAGTAGAGTTCTGGCGCAATCGCCAAATAGCCTTCCTGCGCCAGGCGGCGGCACAGATCGCGAATATGCTCATGTACGCCGAAAATTTCCTGCACCACGATAACGATCGGCAGCGGGCCGTCGGCGTTTTTCGGGCGGGCGTGATAGGCCGGCATATTCTCGCCCTGCGATGGGATCGAGGTTTCTCCGGCGACAATATGCTCATCCGACGTATGGACGGCGGTAGAGGCGTGCGGCGAGGCTGCAGGTGCGAATCCGGGTTGCTTGGTTGTGGTCATGGTATTCTCCGTACCCTTATTTATTAGCGCATCGATAAATATAGACTCTTAGACTGAACGTTAATAAAGCACAGTGCCTGAAAGCGGCTATCTTTTGTTCTGTGACCGCGAATATAACTTGTTAATGTGATGTGAATCACTATTTGTTGAAAAACAAATGCAATCATTGTTATGCATGGTGACTATCATCACAAAAATAAGCGAGTGGCTTCTGTAAAGTACCCTTTTGCTTCTGCTGATACTTCGACCCACAGAGGAGTTTTTTATGTCCAAGTCTGATGTTTTTCATCTCGGCCTCACTAAGAACGATTTACAAGGGGCTACGCTGGCTATCGTCCCTGGCGATCCGGAGCGTGTGGAAAAGATCGCCGCGCTGATGGATAAGCCGGTTAAGCTGGCATCACATCGTGAATTTACCTCCTGGCGCGCTGAGCTGGACGGCAAACCGGTGATTGTTTGCTCCACCGGTATCGGCGGCCCGTCGACCTCTATCGCCGTGGAAGAGCTGGCGCAGCTGGGAGTTCGTACCTTCCTGCGTATCGGCACCACCGGCGCGATTCAGCCGCATATCAATGTTGGCGATGTACTGGTGACGACCGGTTCTGTCCGTCTGGACGGCGCCAGCCTGCACTTTGCGCCGATGGAGTTCCCGGCCGTTGCTGACTTCGCCTGTACCACCGCGCTGGTGGAAGCGGCGAAATCAATCGGCGCGACTACGCATATCGGCGTGACTGCTTCCTCTGATACCTTCTATCCAGGCCAGGAGCGTTACGACACCTTCTCCGGCCGCGTCGTGAGCCGTTTCAAAGGCTCGATGGAAGAGTGGCAGGCAATGGGCGTCATGAACTATGAAATGGAATCCGCTACGCTGCTGACCATGTGCGCCAGCCAGGGCCTGCGCGCAGGGATGGTGGCAGGGGTTATCGTCAACCGTACCCAGCAAGAGATCCCTAACGCCGAAACCATGAAGCAAACCGAAAGCCACGCGGTAAAAATCGTTGTGGAAGCGGCGCGCCGTCTGCTGTAGTTCTTCTCTCTTTCTGACAGGGCCGGATCTTCCGGCCCTTCTTTTTTGCGTAGCGCCTCGCAGGAAAATCCTTTTCAACTGGACGTTTGTACAGCACAATTCTATTTTTGTGTCGTAAGTGGTTGCCGGGGAGGCGTTGTGGATATCTCTATTGTGATAAGCGCCGTGGTGGCGCTGGCGGCAGGATTAATCGTTGGCTGGCTGGCGACAAAAGCCCGTGCCGATCAAATCCGTGCCGATCTCATTGAAGAGCGCCGCGAGCTGGATATCGAACTTAGCGCCGCACGTCAGCAGCTGGTGCAGGAATCGCACTGGCGCGATGAGTGCGAACTTCTCAACAACGAGCTGCGCAGCCTACGTGATATCAACACCTCGCTGGAGGCCGACCTGCGTGAAGTGACCACCCGTCTGGAATCTACACAGCTGCATGCCGAAGATAAAATCCGCCAGATGGTCAACAGCGAGCAGCGCCTGAGCGAGCAGTTTGAAAATCTGGCGAACCGCATATTCGAACACAGCAACCGCCGGGTTGATGAACAAAATCGCCAGAGCCTGCATGGCCTGCTGACGCCGCTGCGTGAACAGCTCGACGGCTTCCGTCGCCAGGTGCAGGATAGCTTCGGCCAGGAGGCGCGTGAGCGCCACACGCTGGCGCACGAAATCCGCAACCTGCAACAGCTGAACGCACAGATGGCGCAAGAGGCATTGAACCTGACGAAAGCGCTGAAAGGCGATAACAAAACCCAGGGCAACTGGGGAGAAGTGGTGCTAACCCGCGTGCTGGAGGCCTCCGGCCTGCGCGAAGGCTATGAGTATCAAACTCAGGTGAGCATCGAAACCGATAACCGCTCGCGGATGCAGCCGGATGTTATCGTGCGTCTGCCGCAGGGCAAAGACGTGGTTATCGACGCCAAAATGACCCTTGTCGCCTATGAGCGTTATTTCAACGCTGAGGATGATTACACCCGCGAAGCGGCGCTGCAGGAGCATATTGCCTCGGTGCGTAATCACATTCGCCTGCTGGGGCGTAAAGATTACCAACAACTGCCAGGGTTACGTTCGCTCGATTATGTGCTGATGTTCATCCCCGTTGAGCCAGCGTTCCTGCTGGCCATCGACCGTCAACCTGAGCTTATCAGCGAGGCGCTGAAGAACAATATTATGCTGGTTAGCCCGACAACCCTGCTGGTGGCGTTGCGCACCATCGCCAACTTGTGGCGCTATGAGCATCAAAGCCGTAATGCGCAGAAAATCGCCGAGCGCGCCGGGCGCCTGTATGACAAAATGCGACTGTTTGTCGACGATATGTCGGCTATTGGTCAAAGCCTTGATAAAGCCCAGGATAACTATCGCCAGGCGATGAAAAAGCTCGCCTCGGGGCGCGGCAACCTGCTGGTTCAGGCCGAGTCATTCCGTGGCCTGGGAGTCGAGGTTAAGCGCGGGATTAATCCTGATTTAGTCGAGCAGGCCACGGCGCAGGATGACGAATACCGCCTTGAGGAAGATGAAAATTCACCGCAGGAAGATGTCATTAGCTCCGATTCCGCGCCTGCGGCGAGAGCAAACGAGCACGTCAGGCCAAGCTGAAACGTATGGGAAATGGCCTGAATCTGTTACACTCGCTGAACATTTTCTTGATAAGTAAGCGGGCATAGAGATGGTTGAGGATTCACAAGAAACAACGCATTTTGGCTTTCAAACGGTAGCCAAAGAGCAGAAGGCGGACATGGTGGCGCATGTATTCCATTCTGTCGCTGCAAAATATGATGTGATGAACGACTTAATGTCGTTCGGGATTCATCGCTTGTGGAAGCGCTTCACCATCGACTGCAGCGGCGTGCGTCGCGGGCAAACCGTGCTGGACTTAGCGGGCGGCACCGGCGACCTGACGGCGAAGTTTTCCCGTCTGGTGGGCGAAACCGGCCGCGTAATGCTCGCCGATATCAATGACTCGATGCTCAAAATGGGCCGCGAAAAACTGCGTAACATCGGTATTGTCGGTAACGTCGAATACGTTCAGGCCAACGCTGAAGCGCTGCCGTTTGCGGATAACACCTTTGACTGCATCACCATCTCCTTTGGCCTGCGTAACGTTACCGATAAAGACAAAGCGCTGCGTTCAATGTACCGCGTGCTGAAACCGGGCGGACGTTTGCTGGTTCTGGAGTTCTCCAAACCGATTCTCGAACCACTGAGCAAAGCCTACGACGCTTATTCCTTCCACGTGCTGCCGAAAGTCGGCGAACTGGTGGCAAACGATGCGGAAAGCTATCGCTATCTGGCGGAATCCATCCGCATGCATCCCGATCAGGACACCCTGAAAGGCATGATGCAGGAGGCGGGTTTTGAAAGCGTCGACTACTACAACCTGACGGCAGGTATTGTCGCGCTACACCGCGGCTATAAGTTCTGACAGGAGGGACGCTATGCCTTTCGCACCACTGGTTACCGCTGGCATCGAAACGGTTCTTAATACTTTTCTCTGGCGCGACCGCGCGCTTAAACCGGCGCGTCAACGCCTGCTGGGGAAAGTGCTGCGCGTAGAGCTCAAAGAGCTGTCGGCGCCTGTCGTGCTGGCCTTTAGCGAGCAGCAAATCGACGTGCTCGGCGCGTGGGAAGGCGAAGCTGACTGTACCGTAATAACCCGCCTGAGCGTGCTGCCGCAGTTGCGTAACCGCCAACAACTGACCGCGCTGATTCGCAGCGGCGATCTGGAAGTACAGGGCGACCTGCAGGTTGTGCAGAACATGGTCGCGCTTTGCGATCTGGCGGAGTTCGACCCGGCAGAGCTACTGGCGCCATATACCGGCGACATCGTCGCTGAAGGGGTTGGCAAGGTGCTTCGCGGCGGTGCGCGCTTCCTGCTGCAGGGCGCGAAAAGCCAGCAGCGCTACGTCGCTGAAGCGATTACCGAAGAGTGGCGACTGGCGCCGGGGCCGTTAGAGATGGCCTGGTTTGCTGAAGAGTCCGCCGCTGTAGAACGCGCGCTGGCCGCACTGGAAAAACGGCTGGAAACGCTGGAGGGCAAATGACGCCAGGAGAATTACGGCGCCTGTATTTTATCATCCGCACCTTTTTGAGTTACGGGCTTGATGAGCTCATTCCCAAAATGCGTATCACGTTGCCGCTGCGCATCTGGCGGCGAATGTTGTTCTGGATGCCGAATCGCCACAAAGATAAACCGCTGGGTCAACGCTTACGCCTGGCGCTGCAGGAGCTGGGCCCGGTGTGGATTAAGTTCGGCCAGATGCTCTCCACCCGCCGCGATCTGTTCCCGCCGCAAATCGCCGATCAACTGGCGCTGCTGCAGGATCGCGTCGCACCTTTCGATGGCAAATTGGCTAAACAACAGATCGAACAAGCGATGGGCGGGCTGCCCATTGAAGCCTGGTTCGATGATTTCGCCATTGAGCCGCTCGCTTCCGCCTCCATCGCCCAGGTCCATACCGCGCGCCTGAAAGACAACGGCAAAGAGGTCGTCATCAAGGTCATTCGCCCGGATATCCTGCCGGTGATCAAAGCGGACATGAAATTAATCTACCGCCTGGCGCGCTGGGTACCTCGTCTGCTGCCGGATGGCCGCCGTCTGCGCCCGCAAGAAGTCGTCCGCGAATATGAAAAAACGCTGATGGACGAGCTGAACCTGTTACGCGAGTCGGCTAACGCTATTCAGCTACGGCGCAATTTCGAAGATAGCCCAATGCTATACGTGCCGGAAGTCTATTCCGATTACTGTAGCGAAGGCATGATGGTGATGGAGCGGATCTACGGTATTCCGGTTTCCGACGTCGCTGCGCTGGAAGCCCAGGGCACCAACATGCAGTTGCTTGCGGAGCGTGGGGTGCAGGTCTTCTTTACCCAGGTGTTTCGCGACAGCTTTTTCCATGCGGATATGCATCCGGGTAATATTTTCGTTAGCTACGATCATCCGCATGACCCGCAATATATCGGTATCGACTGCGGTATCGTCGGCTCGCTGAACAAAGACGATAAGCGTTATCTCGCAGAAAACTTCATTGCTTTCTTCAACCGCGATTACCGTAAGGTTGCCGAGCTGCACGTCGATTCCGGCTGGGTGCCGCCGGATACCAACGTTGAAGAGTTTGAGTTTGCGATTCGCACCGTGTGCGAGCCCATCTTTGAAAAGCCGCTGGCGGAAATCTCCTTCGGCCACGTATTGCTGAATCTGTTTAACACCGCGCGGCGTTTCAATATGGAAGTCCAACCGCAGCTGGTTTTGCTTCAGAAGACATTACTTTACGTAGAAGGGGTAGGTCGTCAGCTCTATCCTCAGTTAGACTTGTGGAAAACGGCGAAGCCTTTCCTCGAGTCGTGGATTAAGGATCAGGTCGGTATTCCCGCGCTGGTGCGTGCGTTTAAAGAAAAAGCGCCGTTCTGGATTGAAAGGATGCCGGAAATTCCTGAGCTGGTGTACCAAAGCCTGCAGCAGAGCAAACAGCTGCAGACCAGCGTCGATACTATCGTGCGCGACTTCCAGGTGCGTCACGTGCGCCAGGGGCAGTCCCGCTATCTGTTTGGTATAGGCGCCGTTTTGCTTTTAAGCGGTACGCTGTTATTTATCCACCGCCCGGAGTGGGGCATGATGCCAGGCTGGCTGATGGCCGGCGGCGTCGTGACCTGGCTTATTGGTTGGCGAAAAACGCGCTGACAGGTTTCGCGTTTATTCTGGCGCATTGATTCTTGCGCGAAGTCATGTGAGCGGCCTGACAAAGAGGCGTCTCACCGGATGACGTGTATAATGCGCTCTCATCATTCATCATCTGTCATAGGGGAACGTGTATGGGTGGTATCAGTATTTGGCAGTTATTAATTGTTGTCGTCATCGTAGTTCTGCTTTTCGGGACGAAGAAGCTGAGCTCGCTGGGTTCGGATTTAGGCGCATCGATCAAGGGCTTTAAAAAAGCGATGAGCGATGATGAGAAATCTGATAAATCCTCAGCCGATGCAGATTTTGCAGCGAAAACTATCGCTGATAAACAAGATGATGCGAAAAAAGACGAGACAAAACGCCACGACAAAGAGCAGGTGTAATTCGTGTTCGATATCGGTTTTAGTGAACTATTGCTGGTGTTCGTGATTGGCCTCATCGTATTGGGGCCACAGCGACTACCCGTCGCCGTCAAAACGGTGGCCAGCTGGATCCGTACGTTGCGCTCGCTGGCGACCACCGTACAAAATGAGCTTGCCCAGGAGCTAAAACTGCAGGAGTTTCAGGAGAGCCTGAAGAAGGTGGAGAAGGCCAGCCTGGATAATCTGACTCCGGAGCTCAAAGCCTCGATGGATGAACTGCGCGAAGCGGCCGAATCCATGAAGCGTTCCTATACCGCCCACGATCCTGAAAAGGCCAGCGACGAAGCGAACACCATCCATAATCCGGTCGTCAAAGGTAGCGAAGCGCAGCGCCAGGATGTCACACCGGCAACGGCGGAACATCAGGTCAGCGCCCCGGCACATACGCCGGAGCCCGTTGCCGAGGAGCCATCCGTTTCGCCGGCTGAAGTCCCGGCGGTTAAGGAAAAAGCCGCCGCGGCAGTGCCAGATTCTTCCCCCGCATCGAGTGATAAAGCGTAAAAAATGGGCGTAGACGAGACTCAACCGTTAATTTCACATCTGATTGAGCTGCGTAAGCGCCTGCTCAACAGCATCATTGCCATCCTGGTGATCTTCCTGGCGTTGGTTTACTTCGCCAACGATATCTATCAACTGGTTTCCGCTCCGCTTATCAGCAAAATGCCGGTAGGCGCGACGATGATCGCCACCGATGTCGCTTCTCCTTTCTTCACGCCGATCAAACTGACCTTTATGGTTTCGGTGATCCTGTCAGTGCCGGTCATTCTTTATCAGGTATGGGCATTCGTGGCGCCGGCGCTGTATAAGCATGAACGTCGGCTGGTCATGCCGCTGCTGGTTTCCAGTACGCTGCTGTTCTATATCGGCATGGCTTTCGCTTATTTCGTCGTGTTCCCGCTGGCATTCGGCTTCCTGACTCACGCCGCGCCGGAAGGGGTATTAGTTTCGACCGATATCCGTAGCTACCTCGATTTTGTCATGGCGCTGTTCATGGCTTTTGGCGTGTCGTTTGAAGTGCCGGTCGCCATCGTCCTGCTCTGCTGGATGGGCGTCACGACGCCGGAGGATTTGCGTAAAAAACGGCCCTACGTGCTGGTGGGCGCCTTCGTGGTCGGTATGCTGCTGACGCCGCCGGATGTGTTCTCGCAAACGCTGTTGGCCATCCCCATGTATTGCCTGTTTGAAGTCGGGGTGTTCTTTGCCCGTTTCTATACCGGTAAACGCCTGACGCGTGACGAAGATGCCGCCGCCGAAGAGGCGGAGAGCAAAGAAGAGTAACAACGCCAACCGCCCGTCAGGGCGGTTGTCATATGGGAGCTATGATGTTTGATATTGGCGTGAATCTGACCAGCTCGCAGTTTTCTCGCGACCACGACGACGTGGTTGCGCGCGCGCAGGCGGCGGGTGTTCATGGGATGCTGCTAACCGGCGCCAATCTGCATGAAAGCCAGCAGGCGCGGCAGATGGCTGGCCGTTACGCCAACTGCTGGTCTACCGCGGGTGTGCATCCGCACGATAGCAGCACCTGGACTGAGTCGGTGGCTGAAGAAATCCACGCGCTGGCCCGCCAGCCGCAGGTGGCGGCGATTGGCGAATGCGGTCTTGATTTCAACCGCAATTTCTCAACGCCGCAGGAGCAGGAGAAGGCGTTCAGCGCCCAGCTGGCGCTGGCGGCCGAGCTCTCAATGCCGGTATTTTTACATTGCCGTGACGCCCATGAACGGTTTCTTGCACTGCTGGATCCGTGGCTCAATAAACTGCCCGGCGCCGTGTTGCACTGCTTTACCGGTAGCCGCGAGGAAGTGCTTCAGTGCCTTGATAAAGGGTTATTTATCGGTATCACCGGCTGGGTGTGCGATGAGCGGCGGGGACTGGAGCTTCGTGAACTGTTGCCGGCAATCCCGGCGGAACGTCTGTTGCTGGAGACCGACGCGCCATATCTATTACCGAGGGACATGAAGCCGAAGCCCTCCTCGCGGCGCAACGAGCCCGCTTATCTGCCGCATATTCTGGCAAGCGTAGCGGGCTGGCGAGGCGAGGAAGCGCAATGGTTGGAGGAGGTTACGGATGCGAACGTCAGGAAGTTGTTTGGCGTGCGCTTTTAACCGCGCCGTCAGATTTTATAGAAGTCGGTATTTTTAACGCTTTGCAGGACCTGTTTATTCAACAGATTGAGGAGCAGCATTGAACGGGCTTCGCCGTCGGGCTCGGTGAAGATAGCCTGCAGTCCTTCAAAAGCGCCGTCGGTGATCAACACGCTATCGCCTTCATGAGGCGTTTCCGGGTCGGTAATACCTTCCGGTTTATAGATAGAAAGCTGGTGAATCACCTCTGAAGGGACCACTGCCGGTTGGGCGCCAAAACGAACGAAACTGTTCACCCCTCGGGTAGCGCTGATGGTGGTGGTATGAATGATCTCGGGATCGAATTCGACGAACAGATAGTTTGGGAACAGGGGCTCGCTGACCGTAGTACGTTTACCACGGATGATTTTTTCCAGCGCGATCGTCGGCATCAGGCAGTTGACTGCCTGACGTTCAAGGTGTTCCTGGGCGCGCTGAAGCTGCCCACGTTTGCAATAAAGTAAGTACCAGGCTTGCATAATGACTCTTTCCGCTTTACTACCTGCAAGCATAACAAAAGCCTGGAACAATCGCGAAAACCATTATAAGCGAAAGCGTAAATAGCCTGTTCATTTACGCTTATTTAACAAAAGTACAGCATCGTTGCGGCGAAAATCGTATAATCAGCCGCTTGTATAGAGGTCAATAATAACTCCATGAAATACCACGATCTACGCGACTTTCTGACATTACTTGAGCAGCAGGGCGAACTAAAGCGGATAACCCTGCCGGTCGACCCGCATCTGGAAATTACCGAAATTGCCGACCGCACCCTGCGTGCCGGCGGCCCGGCGCTGTTGTTTGAAAACCCAAAAGGCTACTCGATGCCGGTGCTGTGCAACCTGTTTGGCACGCCGCGCCGCGTGGCGCTGGGGATGGGCCAGGAAGACGTCAGTTCGCTACGGGAAGTCGGGAAGCTATTGGCCTTTCTGAAAGAGCCGGAGCCGCCAAAAGGCTTCCGCGATCTGTTTGATAAGCTGCCGCAGTTCAAGCAAGTGTTGAATATGCCGACCAAACGCCTGCGCGGCGCGCCTTGTCAGCAAAAAATCATCCAGGGCGATGATGTCGATCTCAACAAAATACCGATTATGACCTGCTGGCCGGAAGATGCCGCGCCGCTGATTACCTGGGGGCTGACGGTGACTCGCGGCCCGCACAAGGAGAGGCAAAATCTGGGTATTTATCGCCAGCAGCTGATCGGCAAAAATAAACTCATCATGCGTTGGTTGTCCCACCGCGGCGGCGCGCTCGATTTCCAGGAGTGGTGCGCGGGGCATCCCGGCGAGCGTTTCCCGGTATCCGTGGCGCTTGGCGCCGATCCGGCGACCATTCTGGGCGCGGTGACGCCGGTTCCTGATACCCTGTCGGAATACGCTTTCGCAGGCTTGCTGCGCGGCACCAAGACCGAAGTGGTGAAGTGCGTTTCCAATGACCTTGAAGTGCCGGCCAGCGCGGAAATCGTGCTTGAAGGCTACATTGAGGCCGGCGAGATGGCGCCGGAAGGGCCATACGGCGATCATACCGGCTACTACAATGAAGTAGACAGCTTCCCGGTATTTACGGTGACCCATATTACCCAGCGCGAAGACGCGATATATCATTCGACCTATACCGGCCGTCCGCCGGATGAACCTGCGGTGCTGGGCGTGGCGCTTAACGAAGTCTTTGTGCCTATTCTGCAAAAGCAGTTCCCGGAAATCGTCGACTTCTATCTGCCTCCGGAAGGATGTTCCTATCGCCTGGCGGTGGTCACCATGAAAAAACAGTACGCAGGCCATGCCAAGCGCGTGATGATGGGCGTCTGGTCGTTCCTGCGCCAGTTCATGTATACCAAGTTCGTGATTGTCTGCGACGATGACGTGAACGCGCGCGACTGGAATGACGTGATTTGGGCGATTACTACCCGTATGGACCCGGCTCGTGATACGGTACTGGTAGAAAATACGCCAATAGATTATCTGGATTTTGCCTCGCCGGTTTCCGGCCTGGGTTCAAAAATGGGGCTGGATGCCACAAATAAATGGCCTGGCGAAACCCAGCGTGAATGGGGTCGTCCAATCAAAAAAGATCCTGAGGTGACGGCGCGTATCGACGCCATCTGGGATGAACTGGCCATCTTTAAATAACAGTAAGCGGGGCTAACGCCGCTGTTTTGCTCTATAGACCCGACAGAGGGGACGCATGACAACCTTAAGCTGTAAAGTGACCTCGGTGGAGGCGATTACCGATACCGTGTATCGCGTTCGATTAGTACCGGAAGCGGCATTTTCTTTCCGCGCCGGCCAGTATCTGATGGTAGTGATGGATGAGCGCGACAAGCGTCCGTTCTCTATGGCTTCCACGCCGTCAGAGCACGAGTTTATCGAGCTGCATATCGGTGCTTCTGAACTCAATCTGTATGCGATGGCGGTGATGGATCGCATTCTGAAAGAGCGTGAAATTGAGGTTGATATTCCGCATGGCGAAGCGTGGCTGCGCGATGACGAAGATCGCCCGCTGATTCTGATCGCCGGCGGTACCGGATTCTCTTATGTGCGTTCTATTCTGTTAACCGCGCTGGCGCGTAACCCGGACCGCGATATCGCCATTTATTGGGGCGGCCGCGAGGCTAAACATCTGTACGATCTGGCCGAGCTGGAAGCGTTGAGCATCAAGCATCCGAATCTGCGCATCGAGCCGGTGGTTGAGCAGCCGGAAGAAGGATGGCGCGGCCGTTCCGGTACGGTACTGACTGCGGTGCTGCAGGATTACGGTACGCTGGCCGAGCATGATATTTACATTGCCGGTCGCTTTGAGATGGCCAAGATTGCCCGCGACCTGTTCTGTAATGAGCGCGGCGCGCGTGAAGATCGCCTGTTTGGCGATGCGTTTGCGTTTATCTGATCGTGTTTCTAATAAGCATCCAGGCGCGAGACCCGGATGCTTTTTTTACTGCATATCGCTGAAGTAAACGTACAGCGGCCGCTCGTTTTCCAGCAAACAGAGCATGTTTCCAACGCTGTCGCCTTTTTTTGCCAGCGTTGCGGTTAGTTGCGTCGCAATATGCTGGGAACCTACCTTCTCATCATAGCGTTCGCTATTAATATCAGTGATATCTACATGGCTTAATTGCTGGTTAGGCGCCATTTTGCTGATCCCCCATGATAGACACGCCTGAGCGTCAGTTTGTTCATCGGCGAGAGCTGCAGCTGGTAATGCAATCAGTGGGAGAATTAGTAAGAGTTTTTTCATAACTAGTTATTATCATTAATGATTTATACAGTAGTGGAGATAATAACTGAATGATAGAAATAAAAAACCCGCCCCTGACAGGCGGGAAGAACGGCAACTAAACCCCCTCTAATCCATTATTGCCTGTTGGCTGGCAGGCAATAATGGCATCGAGTTTTTTACCTATATCCTCTCGAATACGGTGGCGATCCCCTGACCTAAACCGATGCACATGGTCGCCAGACCGAACTGCGCGTCTTTGCGTTCCATCTGATTGATCAAGGTGGTGCTAATACGCGCCCCGGAACAGCCCAACGGGTGGCCGAGCGCGATCGCGCCGCCGTTAAGGTTGATCTTCTCGTCAATCTGCTCCATTAAGCCCAGATCTTTAATACACGGCAGGATCTGCGCGGCAAACGCTTCATTCATTTCAAAGACGTCGATATCGCTGGTGGATAATCCCGCTTTTTTCAGGGCCAGCTTTGAGGCCGGAACCGGGCCATAACCCATAATGGACGGATCGCAGCCGACCACCGCCATTGAACGGACGCGAGCGCGTGGCTTCAGCCCCAGCTCGCGGGCGCGGCTTTCGCTCATCAGCAGCATCGCCGCCGCGCCGTCGGAAAGCGCGGAAGAGGTGCCTGCCGTGACCGTGCCGGTCACCGGATCGAAAGCCGGTCTCAGTGCCGCCAGCGCTTCTACGGTGGTTTCCGGGCGGATGACTTCGTCATAATTAAAGGATTTCAGCACGCCGTCGGCATCGTGGCCGCCGGTCGGGATAATCTCCGCCTTGAATGCCCCGGATTGCGTCGCCGCCCAGGCGCGAGCGTGGGAGCGTGCGGCGAATTGATCCTGCATTTCACGGCTAATGCCGTGCAAACGCGCCAGCATTTCCGCGGTCAGCCCCATCATACCGGCGGCTTTCGCCACGTTACGGCTAAGGCCCGGGTGGAAATCAACACCGTGGCTCATTGGCACATGGCCCATGTGCTCAACGCCGCCAATCAGGCAGACGCTGGCGTCGCCGGTCATGATCATACGGGCGGCATCGTGCAGCGCCTGCATGGAGGAACCGCACAGGCGGTTAACCGTTGTTGCCGGTACCGAGTGCGGTATTTCCGCCAGCAGCGCGGCGTTACGCGCAATGTTGAAACCCTGCTCCAGTGTTTGTTGCACGCAGCCCCAGTAAATATCGTCAATCGCGCTCGCCTCAAGGGACGGGTTACGCGAGAGCAGGCTTCGCATCAGGTGTGCGGAGAGGTCTTCCGCACGCACGTTGCGAAAGGCGCCGCCCTTTGAACGGCCCATCGGGGTGCGAATTGCATCGACAATGACAACCTGTTCCATTGTGACTCCTTAAGCCGTTTTCAGTTCGCCAACCGGACGGGCTGGTTCTACTGGAGGATAATACGCTTCGTTATGACGGGCCTTATTACGCAGACCCTCCGGCACGGCATAAAGCGGGCCGAGGTGCTGGTATTGCTGTGCCATATCGAGATATTTTGCGCTGCCGATGGTGTCCAGCCAGCGGAATGCGCCGCCGTGGAACGGAGGGAAGCCCAGGCCATATACCAGCGCCATATCCGCTTCCGCCGGGCTGGCGATAATGCCTTCTTCCAGGCAGCGAACAACTTCGTTAACCATCGGGATCATCATACGGGCGATAATCTCTTCATCGCTGAAATCGCGCTTCGGCTGGCTGACTTCGGCCAGCAGACTATCGACTGCGGCATCTTCTTCTTTCTTCGGCTTACCTTTACTGTCTTCTTTATAACGCCAGAAACCGAGGCCGTTCTTCTGGCCGAAACGGCTGGCGTCAAACAGCGCGTCGATAGCATCGCGATAATCTTTCTGCATCCGCTGTGGGAACCCCGCCGCCATTACCGCCTGGGCATGGTGCGCGGTATCGATGCCGACAACATCCAGCAGATAGGCCGGGCCCATCGGCCAGCCAAACTGTTTTTCCATCACTTTGTCGACTTTGCGGAAATCCGCGCCGTCGCGCAGCAGCTGGCTGAAGCCTGCGAAATAGGGGAACAGCACGCGGTTGACGAAGAAGCCGGGGCAATCATTCACCACGATCGGCGTTTTGCCCATTTTGCTGGCCCAGGCCACGACTTTGGCAATGGTCTTGTCCGAAGTTTTCTCGCCGCGGATCACTTCAACCAGCGGCATGCGATGGACCGGGTTAAAGAAGTGCATACCGCAGAAATTCTCCGGGCGCTGCAGAACGCCGGCCAGCTCGCTGATAGGAATCGTTGAGGTGTTGGAAGCCAGCACGGTGTCCGGACGCACTTTCTCTTCGGTTTCCGCCAGTACCGCTTTCTTCACTTTCGGGTTTTCCACCACCGCTTCAACGACGACGTCCACGCGGTCAAAACCGCTGTATTCCAGCGTTGGCTGAATGGTGCTAATCACTCCGGCCAGCTTCAGGCCGTCGATTTTTCCGCGTTCCAGCTGTTTATTCAGCAGCTTCGCCGCTTCGGTCATGCCAAGGGTCAGCGATTTGTCGCTAATGTCTTTCATCACCACCGGCACGCCTTTCCAGGCTGACTGGTAAGCAATGCCGCCACCCATAATGCCGGCGCCTAATACGGCAGCGTGCTTCGGCGTCTCGACATCTTTAGTGAGTTTTTTCGCTTTCGCTTTGACGTACTGGTCGTTAAGGAAGATACCGACCAGCGCGCGCGCTTCGTTGGTGTGCGCCAGCGGAACAAAACTTTGGTTTTCCAGCTTCAGCGCGTCATCACGGCCAAGACGCGCGGCGGCTTCGATGGTTTTTACCGCGGTGATCGGCGCCGGATAATGTTTTCCGGCGGTTTGCGCGACCATACCTTTGGCAATAGTGAAGCTCATGGCGGCTTCAATTTTGCTGAGCTTCAGCGGCTCCAGTTTCGGCTGACGTTTGGCTTTCCAGTCCAGGTCGCCATTAATCGCCTGGCGCAGAATCGCCAGCGCGCCGTCATGCAGTTTTTCCGCGGCAACAATGCCGTCAATGAGGCCAATTTTCAGCGCTTGATCGGCGCCGACGTCTTTACCGGCGGCAATAATTTCCAGCGCGCTATCGGCGCCGAGCAGGCGCGGCAGACGTACGGAACCGCCGAAGCCAGGCATAATGCCCAACTTGGTTTCCGGCAGGCCGATGCGCAGATCCGGCGTGGCGAGGCGATAGTCGGTCGCCAGCACGCATTCGCAGCCGCCGCCCAGCGCGTAGCCGTTAACCGCTGACAGAGTAGGGACCGGCAAATCTTCCAGGCGATTGAAGACGCTGTTGGCAAAGTGCAGCCACTGGCTCAACTGTTCTTCCGGCACCAGGAATAGTGAAAGGAATTCGGTGATATCGGCGCCGACGATAAAGGCCGCTTTTTCAGAGCGCAGCAGCAGCCCTTTGAGATCTTTTTGTTTTTCGAGTACGTCCAGCGCGTGGCCGAGGCTGGCAACGGTTGCAGTATCAAGCTTGTTAACCGAGCCGGGGGCGTCGAAAACCAGTTCGGCAATGCCATTTTCCAGCCAGTCGAGGTACAGGGTGTCGCCTTTGTAGAGCATGTCAGTCTCCTGAATCCAGCAATATGATCTGGTCATACCAGATGACTCGGAGTGTGGAATTTATGTTAAGAAAATGCAAATTACTCTTTAAATAATTGCTGGTCGGATCACATCCGGTAGAAATCACCCGGCCTGGAGCCAATGTGCTAAGATGCGGAGAATCACGATCCAATAAAAGCAAAGGATAAAAGATGGAATCACTGGCCGCGCTTTATAAAAATCATATCGTTACCCTACAAGAACGTACCCGCAAAGTTTTAGACCGCTTCAAGCTGGATGCTCTGCTGATCCACTCCGGCGAGCTGATCAATGTCTTCCTCGACGATCATCCGTATCCGTTTAAGGTTAACCCGCAGTTTAAGGCGTGGGTGCCGGTGACCCAGGTGCCAAACTGCTGGCTGCTGGTGGATGGCGTGAATAAACCGAAGTTGTGGTTTTATTTGCCGGTCGATTACTGGCACAACGTTGAGCCGCTGCCGACCTCTTTCTGGACTGAGGAAGTGGATGTCATTGCGTTGCCGAAAGCCGACGGTATTGGCGGTCAACTGCCCGCGGCGCGTGGCAACATTGCGTATATCGGCCCGGTGCCGGAACGTGCTTTAGGTCTGGAGATCGCGGTAGACAAAATCAACCCGAAAGGCGTTATCGACTATCTGCATTATTATCGCGCTTACAAAACCGATTATGAGCTGGCCTGTATGCGTGAAGCGCAGAAATCGGCGGTCAACGGCCATCGCGCGGCCCACGAAGCTTTCCAGTCGGGGATGAGCGAGTTCGATATTAATCAGGCTTACCTGACGGCGACCGGTCATCGCGATACCGACGTCCCTTACAGCAATATCGTGGCGCTGAATGAGCATGCGGCCGTATTGCACTACACCAAGCTGGATCACCGTGCGCCAACCGAGATGCGCAGCTTCCTGTTGGATGCGGGCGCAGAGTACAACGGCTATGCCGCGGACCTGACTCGTACCTGGGCAGGCCACAGCGACAACGATTTCGCGCAGCTGATTAAAGACGTTAACGACGAGCAACTGGCGCTGATTAGCACCATGAAGGCCGGCACCAGTTACGTTGATTACCATATTCAGTTCCATCAGCGCATCGCAAAGCTGCTGCGTAAACACCAGCTAGTGACCGGCATGAGCGAAGAGGCGATGGTGGAAAACGATCTGACCGGACCGTTTATGCCGCACGGGATTGGTCATCCGCTGGGCCTGCAGGTTCATGATGTCGCCGGTTTCATGCAGGACGATACCGGTACGCATCTGGCGGCGCCGTCGAAGTATCCTTACCTGCGTTGCACCCGTATTCTCGAGCCGCGTATGGTGTTGACTATCGAACCAGGCATCTACTTTATTGAGTCGCTGTTGGCGCCTTGGCGTGAAGGGCAGTTCAGCAAGCACTTCAACTGGCAGAAAATTGAAGCCATGAAGCCGTTTGGCGGGATCCGTATCGAAGATAACGTGGTGGTTCACGAAAACAGTATCGAAAATATGACGCGCGACCTGAAACTGGCGTAATGGAAAGTTGGTTGGTGCCGGCCGCGCCGGTGAGCGTTGTTGAAGAGATCAAAAAGAGCCGTTTCATCACGCTGTTGGCGCATACCGACGGCGTGGCGGCGGCGAAAGCGTTTGTCGAATCGGTCAGGGCTGAGCACCCGGACGCACGTCACCACTGCGTGGCGTGGGTTGCCGGGCCTCCTGATGATTCACAGCAGTTGGGGTTCTCTGACGATGGCGAACCGGCGGGAACGGCAGGTAAACCCATGCTGGCGCAGCTGATGGGCAGCGGCGTCGGCGAGATAACCGCGGTGGTGGTGCGCTACTACGGTGGTATTCTGCTGGGTACCGGCGGCCTGGTGAAGGCCTATGGCGGCGGCGTCCATCAGGCGCTTGCGCAGTTGAAAACGCAGCGCAAGACGCCGTTAACCGCATATACTTTGCAATGTGAATACGGACAGCTGGCCGGGGTAGAAGCGTTGCTGGCGCAGTTCTCGGGCATAATTGTGGAAAGCGAATATCAGGCGTCTGTGCAACTGCGCGTCGCGCTTCCGCAAGCTGAAGTGGCCTCTTTTTCGACAAAACTGGCTGATTTTAGTCGTGGTTCATTGCAATTACTGAAGATTGACGAATAATCCCCACCTGATTTTTTTGTAACCCAAAGGAAGCGCCAGAGATGCATTTTCGCGCGATAACCCGAATCGTTGGACTGTTGGTCATCTTATTTTCGGGGACGATGATTGTCCCGGGATTAGTGGCCCTGATATATCGCGATGGCGCGGGGCGAGCTTTCACCCAAACCTTCTTTGTTGCCCTGGCGATCGGCTCCATGCTGTGGTGGCCGAACCGTAAGCAAAAAGGCGAGCTGAAATCCCGTGAAGGATTTCTGATAGTCGTGTTGTTCTGGACGGTGCTGGGCAGCGTCGGTGCGTTACCGTTTATCTTTGCTGAACAGCCTAATCTGACGGTGACGGATGCCTTTTTTGAATCCTTCTCCGGCTTAACCACTACCGGCGCGACGACGCTGGTGGGGCTTGACTCACTGCCTCATGCCATCCTGTTCTATCGCCAGATGCTGCAGTGGTTCGGTGGTATGGGTATCATCGTGCTGGCGGTGGCGATTTTGCCTATCCTTGGCGTCGGCGGGATGCAGCTCTACCGGGCGGAAATGCCGGGCCCGTTGAAAGACAATAAGATGCGACCGCGTATTGCCGAAACGGCAAAAACGCTGTGGCTTATTTATGTCTTATTGACCGTCGCCTGCGCATTAGCGCTATGGTTTGCCGGGATGCCGGCGTTTGATGCGATTGGCCATAGCTTTGCGACCATCGCTATCGGCGGCTTCTCAACTCACGATGCCAGCGTCGGGTACTTTAATAGCCCGATGATTAACTCCATCATCGCCATCTTCCTCCTAATCTCCGGCTGTAACTATGGCCTGCACTTTTCGCTATTAAGTGGGCGCAGTTTACGGGTTTACTGGCGTGATCCGGAATTCAGAATGTTTATCGGTGTTCAGCTAACCCTGGTTATCGTCTGTACGCTGGTATTGTGGTTACATAATGTCTACGGCTCGGTGTTAACAACGCTGAACCAGGCGTTCTTCCAGGTGGTGTCGATGGCGACGACCGCTGGGTTTACCACCGACAGTATTGCGCGTTGGCCGTTGTTCCTGCCGGTGCTGCTGCTCTGTTCGGCTTTCATCGGCGGCTGCGCCGGGTCAACGGGCGGTGGTTTAAAGGTCATTCGTATCCTGTTGCTGTTTAAGCAGGGGAATCGTGAGCTTAAGCGCCTGGTGCACCCGAATGCGGTCTATAGCATTAAGTTAGGTAACCGCGCGCTGCCGGAACGTATTCTGGAAGCCGTGTGGGGATTCTTCTCCGCCTATGCGCTGGTCTTTATCATTAGTATGCTGGCGATAATCGCGACTGGGGTTGATGACTTTTCTGCCTTTGCTTCAGTTGTGGCGACATTGAACAACCTGGGGCCTGGTCTTGGGGTCGTTGCTGATAACTTTGCGACAATGAACCCGGTCGCGAAATGGATCCTGATTGCTAATATGCTGTTTGGTCGTCTGGAAGTGTTCACCTTATTGGTGCTCTTTACTCCCACTTTCTGGCGCGATTAACAGGAGTGCTCGTGAAAACTTTAATTCTTTTCTCCACCCGGGATGGGCAGACCCGTGAAATTGCCTCCTATCTGGCCTCTGAACTCAAAGAGCTGGGGGTTGATGCGGATACTGTGAACCTGAACCGTACCGAGACGGTTGAGTGGCATCATTACGATCGGGTGGTGATTGGCGCTTCTATTCGCTACGGGCACTTTCATCCAGCGCTGGACCGCTTCGTGAAAAAGCATCTGGCATCTCTGCAGGCGTTGCCGGGAGCGTTCTTCTCGGTAAACCTGGTGGCGCGCAAACCGGAAAAGCGAACGCCGCAAACCAACAGCTATACGCGCAAGTTTCTCCTTAACTCGCCGTGGCAGCCGCAGAGCTGCGCGGTATTTGCCGGTGCGCTGCGTTATCCGCGCTATCGCTGGTACGATCGAATAATGATTCGCTTAATTATGAAGATGACCGGCGGGGAAACGGATACTAGTAAAGAAGTGGTTTATACCGATTGGCCGCAGGTGGCCAGATTTGCCCGAGAAATCGCGCAAATGACGAGCAAATAGCGCGTAAAACTCGCGTTATGGTGGAAAATCGAGCGAACGAAAAGTTTTTTTGAATTTCCTCTTGTCACTTCAGAATT
>NZ_JBPNXF010000017.1:0-85513 GCF_051207495.1 Klebsiella sp. K-3
ACTGCCGGATACCTATCCGGGCTACCAGTACGTTAAGTTCCCGGAAAACCGCGAGAAGTTTGCCAGAGCCTGGGGCGTCGACAGCCTGCCGGAACATACCGGCTATCGCATCAGCGAGCTGCCGCACCGCGCCGAACACGGTGAAGTCCGCGCGGCGTACATTATGGGCGAGGATCCGCTGCAGACCGATGCCGAGCTTTCCGCGGTGCGCAAGGCGTTTGAACAGCTGGAACTGGTTATCGTCCAGGATATTTTCATGACCAAAACCGCCGCCGCGGCCGACGTCATCCTGCCATCCACCTCGTGGGGCGAGCACGAAGGCGTGTATACCGCAGCGGACCGCGGCTTCCAGCGCTTCTTTAAAGCGGTGGAGCCGAAGTGGGACCTGAAAACCGACTGGCAGATTATCAGCGAAATCGCCACCCGGATGGGCTATCCGATGCACTACAACAACACCCAGGAGATCTGGGATGAGTTGCGGCATCTGTGCCCGGACTTCTACGGCGCTACCTATGAAAAAATGGGCGAGCTCGGCTATGTCATGTGGCCATGCCGCGACGAGTCCGACGCCGACCAGGGGACGTCGTATCTGTTTAAAGAGAAGTTCGATACCCCGAACGGGCTGGCGCAGTTCTTCACCTGCGACTGGGTCGCGCCGATCGATAAGCTCACCGACGAGTACCCGATGGTGCTCTCAACGGTACGCGAAGTCGGTCACTACTCCTGCCGTTCGATGACCGGCAACTGTGCGGCGCTGGCGGCGCTGGCGGATGAACCGGGCTATGCGCAAATCAACACCGCCGACGCCGAACGGTTAGGCATCGAGGATGAAGCGCTGGTGTGGGTCAATTCGCGTAAGGGGCGCATCATCACCCGCGCGCAGGTCAGCGATCGGCCGAATAAAGGCGCGGTGTACATGACCTACCAATGGTGGATCGGCGCCTGTAACGAGCTGGTGTCGGAGAACCTGAGCCCGATAACCAAAACGCCGGAGTACAAGTACTGCGCGGTTAACGTTGAGCGGATTGCCGATCAGCGCGCGGCGGAGCAGTACGTGATCGACGAGTACAACAAGCTGAAAGCCCGCCTGCGCGAAAGTGCGATGGGTTAAGGTTCGGCGGCCATACCCGATATCCGGGAACCCTCCCCGGTGGCGCTTACGCTTACCGGGGCGACCAACCGACTACCGAACCGTAGCCCGGATAAAGCGCTACGCGCCGCTATCCGGGTATTCACCCCGCTAATTCCCGCCATTTTCTTCTTTTCCGCCTCCCTTTATACTGCGGGGGTCTTCCTTACTGATAATAAAAAAATGAAATACCTCTATTTACTGCTGGCGCTGACAAGCTTCGCCGCAGACGCTGCAGATCCGGGCAGCCAATACCAACAGCAGGCCGAAGCTGGCGACCCACGCGCGCAGTTTTATCTGGCGGATACCTGGGTTAGCTCCGGCAACTATCAACAGGCTGAATACTGGGCGCAGAAAGCGGCGGCGCAGGGCGATGGCGACGCGCTGGCGCTGCTGGCTCAGCTTAAAATCCGTAATCCGCAGCAGGCCGACTATCAACAGGCCCGACAGCTAGCGGAAAAATCCGTGCAGGCCGGCAGCAAGGCCGGCGAGATTATCCTCGCCCGCGTGCTGGTCAATCAGCAGGCTGGCCCCACCGATTATGCGCACGCCATCAGGCTGCTGCAGGATGCGGCCAAAGATGAAGAGAGCGACTCTGCCGTCGATGCGCAGATGCTGCTGGGGCTTATCTACGCCAGCGGCGTGCTGCCGCCGGAAGATGACCTCAAGGCCGCGCAGTACTTCAAAGGCAGCTCGGCGCTTTCACGCACCGGCTATGCCGAATATTGGGCTGGGATGATGTTCCAGCAGGGAGAGAAAGGTTTTATCGAACCAAACCCGCAAAAAGCGCTGCATTGGCTTAACGTCAGCTGTCAGGAGGGGTTTGATACCGGATGTGAAGAGTTCGACAGGATAACCAAAGGCTAAAAAAAGCCCGGCGCGAATGGCCGGGCTCTGACATCTTATTGGGCGGTTTTATCAAACTTGCCCAGCACTTCGCGTTCATACGCCAGCGCTTTCTTGCGATCAAACTTATGTTCCCACTTAGCGATAACCAGCACCGCCAGCGCGTTGCCGACCACGTTCAGCGCGGTACGCGCCATATCGAGGATACGGTCGACGCCGGCAATAAACGCCAGCCCTTCCAGCGGGATCCCCACGCTACCCAGGGTCGCCAGCAGCACCACGAAGGAGACGCCCGGTACGCCCGCGATGCCTTTCGAGGTCACCATCAGCGTCAGCACGAGAGTGATTTCCTGCCACAGGGAGAGGTCGATACCATACAGCTGGGCGATGAAGATCGCCGCGATGCTCTGATATAGCGTCGAACCATCGAGGTTAAAGGAGTAGCCGGTCGGCACTACGAAGCTGGTGATTGAGGCCGGCGCGCCGTAGGCTTCCATTTTCTCAATGATACGCGGCAGCACGCTCTCGGAGCTCGCCGTGGAATAAGCCAGAATCAGCTCATCTTTGAGGATGCGAATCAGGATCCAGATGCTCAGCCCACATACCCGCGCCACGATACCCAGCACCACCAGCGCGAAGAACAGAATCGCGAAGTAAACCAGGATAACCAGCTTAGCCAGCGGCCACAGCGAAGCGAAGCCGAAGGTGGCGACGGTCACCGAGATCAGGGCAAAGACCCCGACCGGCGCATAGCGCATCACCATGTGCGTCACTTTAAACATGGTTTCGGAGATGGAGCGGAACACGGTCACCAGCGGTTCGCGGTGAGTAGACGGCAGGGAAGAAAGCCCCAGACCGAACAGCACCGAGAAGAAGATAATCGGCAGCATATCGCCTTTCGCCATCGAGGCGACGATATTGGTCGGCACCAGCGACAGGATAGTCCCCATCAGGCCGTGAGCGTGGCTCTGCACCTCTGCGGTGGTGTTCTGATATTTCGAGATATCGACCGCCGCCAGCTGCGACATATCAATGCCGCTGCCCGGTTGGAAGACGTTCGCCAGGGTGATCCCCAGCACAATCGCCACCGTGGTGATCACTTCAAAATAGATAATGGTCTTGGCGCCGATGCGGCCCAGTTGCTTGGCGTCGCCTACACCCGCAATGCCCACCACCAGCGTCGAGATGACAATCGGGACGACAATCATTTTAATCAGGTGGATAAAGATATCGCCCGCCGGGGTCAGGAGGTTTGAGATTAACCAATCACGGCTTTCGGCGTGGTAATGCAGGTAGCTGCCCAGAAGTATGCCAAGCACCAGGGCTAGCAAAATCTGCCAGGCCAGGCTGACTTTTGTTTTTTTCATCACTACTGACTTCCTCAATGAAAGGCACCATTCCGGGAGGTAATGGCACCCACTGAAAGGGGTATGAATTGTGTTGCGTTGCTTTATGGGGTTATTTAACGCGCAATATCAGTATCATTTGCACGGCATGCTGCGCAAGCCTTTAAGAACAGCGCTTTCCTCTGGTTTTCTGCATAAATCCGCCCATTTCAGCGCATTACATTGCATAAGTATTTGTTATAAAAAATATTTAACACATTCAGTTTCTATAAATACAGTAAATGAATTATTTCACTTCAAAGTTTCATTTGATTGAATTTCATTCAGTTTAATCAATGCGTGATCTGCCCCCCAAATAGTAAACAAAGCTCATAAAGCCCCTATTCTTAACGGTTATTTGACATATATTTAACAAGTTAAAGGAGAAAAAAAGCCATGAGCCAAATACATAAACACCCTATTCCCGCAGAGATTGCGGAACATTGCCTGATGAATCCGCAACAGTACCAGGTGAACTACCAACAATCCATCACCAACCCAGATGCCTTCTGGGGTGAGCAAGGCAAAATCCTCGATTGGATTAAGCCCTACACGCAGGTGAAAAATACCTCTTTCGCCCCGGGAAACATCTCCATTAAATGGTATGAAGATGGCACCCTGAACCTCGCGGCCAACTGTCTCGACCGTCATCTGCACGAGCGCGGCGACCAGACCGCGATCATCTGGGAAGGCGACGATGCCAGCCAGAGCAAAAACATCACTTATCGTCAGCTCCATCGCGATGTTTGCCGTTTTGCCAACGTATTGCTCGATCTGGGCATTAAAAAAGGCGATGTCGTTGCTATCTATATGCCGATGGTGCCGGAAGCCGCCGTGGCCATGCTGGCCTGCGCGCGCATCGGCGCCATCCATTCGGTTATCTTCGGCGGCTTTTCGCCGGAAGCGGTTGCCGGTCGTATTATCGACTCCAGCGCTCGCCTGGTGATCACCTCTGACGAAGGGTTACGCGCCGGTCGCGCCATCCCGCTGAAGAAAAACGTCGACGATGCGCTGAAAAACCCGCACGTCACCAGCATCGAGCACGTGGTGGTACTCAAACGCACCGGCGGCAAAATCGACTGGCAGGAAGGTCGCGATCTGTGGTGGAGCGATCTGATTGAAAAAGCGGATGACCAGCATGAAGCGGTGGAAATGAACGCCGAAGACCCGCTCTTTATCCTCTATACCTCCGGTTCAACGGGCAAGCCGAAAGGCGTACTGCACACCACCGGCGGCTATCTGGTGTATGCGGCGACCACCTTCAAATACGTCTTTGATTATCATCCGGGCGATATCTACTGGTGCACCGCCGATGTGGGCTGGGTCACCGGTCACAGCTACCTGCTGTACGGCCCGCTGGCCTGCGGCGCCACCACGCTGATGTTTGAAGGCGTGCCAAACTGGCCGACCCCGGCGCGCATGTGCCAGGTGGTGGACAAACATCAGGTCAATATTCTGTACACCGCGCCGACGGCGATCCGCGCGCTGATGGCGGAAGGCGACAAAGCTATCGAAGGTACCGATCGTTCCTCACTGCGCATTCTCGGCTCGGTCGGCGAGCCGATTAACCCGGAAGCCTGGGAGTGGTACTGGAAGAAGATCGGCAACGAGAAGTGCCCGGTGATGGACACCTGGTGGCAGACCGAAACCGGCGGCTTCATGATTACCCCGCTGCCGGGCGCCACCGAGCTGAAAGCCGGTTCCGCCACGCGTCCATTCTTCGGCGTCCAGCCGGTGCTGGTGGACAACGAAGGGACGCCGCTGGAAGGCGCGACCGAGGGCAACCTGGCGATCGCCGACTCCTGGCCTGGCCAGGCGCGTACCCTGTTTGGCGATCATGAACGCTTCGAGCAGACCTACTTCTCGACCTTTAAAAATATGTACTTTAGCGGCGACGGCGCCCGTCGCGACGAAGATGGTTATTACTGGATAACCGGTCGCGTCGATGACGTACTTAACGTCTCCGGCCACCGTCTGGGCACCGCGGAAATTGAATCCGCGCTGGTTTCGCATCCGAAAATCGCCGAAGCGGCGGTGGTCGGCATTCCGCATAACATCAAAGGCCAGGCCATCTACGCTTACGTGACGCTGAATCACGGTGAAGAGCCGACGCCGGAACTGTATGCCGAAGTACGTAACTGGGTGCGCAAAGAGATTGGCCCACTGGCGACGCCGGATGTACTGCACTGGACCGACTCGTTGCCGAAAACCCGCTCCGGCAAAATCATGCGCCGTATTCTGCGTAAGATTGCCGCTGGCGATACCAGTAATCTCGGGGATACCTCGACGCTGGCCGATCCGGGCGTAGTGGACAAACTGCTCGAAGAGAAGCAGGCCATTGCGATGCCTTCTTAACACGATACCTACCCCCCTCTCCCTCTTAGGAGGGAGAGGTTAAAAACATAAACTCCCCCCAAGGATTCTGTTCAGCAGGAAAGCGGTAAACCAGCGGCTACTCGACGTAATAACGTCGGGCGGGTCACTGTTGCCGACGGATAGCCGATGGATGACATAAGGGTTACCTCTGGAGACGCTAAGATGAATGAACAAATTTGTCAGCGGATAGAAAATAGTGCGCATTTCAGGGAGTTAGTAGCATCACGGCAACGGTTTGCCGCCATTCTGTCAGTCATTATGCTGGTCATTTACGTAGGTTTTATTTTGCTTATCGCCTTCGCGCCAGGCTGGCTGGGAACGCCGCTGCATGAAGGCACCAGCGTCACCCGCGGTATCCCTATTGGCATCGGCGTCATTATCATCTCCTTCGTTCTGACCGGGATTTACGTCTGGCGGGCAAACGGCGAATACGACAAGTTGACCAAAAGCGTGATTAGCGAGGTGCAAGCATCATGAAAAAAGTCCTGACGGCGCTTGCCGCCACGCTCCCTTTCGCCGCCAACGCCGCCGATGCCATTACCGGCGCGGTGCAGCGTCAGCCGACCAACTGGCAGGCGATTATCATGTTCGTGATTTTCGTCGCCTTGACGCTGTATATCACTTACTGGGCGTCAAAACGCGTACGTTCGCGTAGCGATTACTACACCGCAGGCGGCAATATCACCGGTTTCCAGAACGGTCTGGCGATTGCCGGCGACTTTATGTCCGCGGCCTCGTTCCTCGGCATTTCCGCGTTGGTTTACACTTCCGGCTACGACGGTCTGATCTACTCGCTCGGCTTCCTCGTCGGCTGGCCGATTATCCTGTTCCTGATCGCCGAACGCCTGCGTAACCTCGGCCGCTATACCTTTGCCGACGTAGCGTCTTATCGCCTGAAGCAGGGGCCGATTCGCACCCTCTCCGCCTGCGGTTCGCTGGTGGTGGTGGCGCTGTATCTGATCGCGCAGATGGTTGGCGCCGGTAAGCTCATCCAGCTGCTGTTCGGCCTCAACTACCACGTGGCGGTGGTGCTGGTCGGCGTGCTGATGGTGTTGTACGTGCTGTTCGGCGGCATGCTTGCCACCACTTGGGTGCAGATTATCAAAGCGGTCCTGCTGCTGTTCGGCGCCAGCTTTATGGCCTTTATGGTGATGAAGCACGTCGGGTTCAGTTTCAATAATCTGTTCACTGAAGCGATGGCGGTCCACCCGAAAGGGGCGGCGATCATGAGCCCCGGCGGGCTGGTGAAAGACCCGATATCGGCGCTGTCGCTCGGTCTCGGCTTGATGTTCGGTACCGCGAGCCTGCCGCATATTCTGATGCGTTTCTTCACCGTCAGCGACGCCAAAGAAGCGCGTAAGAGCGTGTTCTACGCCACCGGTTTCATGGGTTACTTCTATATTCTGACCTTTATCATCGGCTTTGGCGCGATCATGCTGGTGGGGGCGAATCCGGCGTTTAAAGACGCGGCCGGACAGCTTATCGGCGGCAACAACATGGCGGCAGTACATCTGGCGGATGCCGTCGGCGGTAACCTGTTCCTCGGCTTTATCTCGGCGGTGGCGTTCGCCACAATTCTGGCGGTTGTCGCCGGGCTGACGCTGGCAGGGGCATCGGCGGTCTCTCACGATCTTTACGCTAACGTGTTCCGTAAAGGCGCGACCGAACGTCAGGAGCTGAAAGTATCGAAAATCACCGTGCTGATCCTTGGCGTGGTGGCGATTCTGCTGGGGATTTTGTTCGAAAACCAGAATATCGCCTTCATGGTCGGCCTGGCGTTCTCTATCGCCGCCAGCTGTAACTTCCCGATTATCCTGCTGTCGATGTACTGGTCGAAACTGACCACCCGCGGCGCGATGATTGGCGGCTGGCTCGGCCTGCTGACCGCGGTGATTCTAATGATCCTCGGCCCGACCATATGGGTGCAGATCCTCGGACACGAGAAAGCCGTCTTCCCGTATGAATACCCGGCGCTGTTCTCCATCGCCATCGCATTCATCGGCATCTGGCTGTTCTCGATTACCGATAACTCCGCCGAAGGGATGCGCGAGCGCGAGCAGTTCCGCGCTCAGTTCATCCGTTCGCAAACCGGTATCGGTATCGAACGCGGTCAGGCGCACTAAGCGTATCAGCCTCTTCCTCGCGCTGGGGAGGAGGCTGAGGTTTAGTTATAGGTAAAAGTTATCACCCCGGCCGCATTTGCCGAGCCCGCCGTCACCGTCGCCCCTGTTTTGTAGTAATTGGTTGAGAATAGCAACGTGTCTAAAGCATAGGCGCCGCCGGGGCTATCAGGATTAGTAAAAATAGTATAGCCAGCATCCGCGCCGCTATTGGTCACCGTGGTGCGGCTTGAAGAATACAAGCTGATATCCGTATTCAACGGTAGCGCCTCGCCATTCAGATTAAGCTGCACGCCAACGCCGGTGGCGACATTGCTATCTGCCGTCAGCGCCATCACCGTGTTATCAGGATTATCACCGCCCGCTTGTGCCGCCGTCACCCGCATCGATACGTTAGTCCCGGGTTCGCAGGCGAGCGTGACAGATTGCCGGACGGAGCCCACTTTCGTCGCGGTATTAAACGCCGAGGCGCTGACCGTCCCCATCGCGAAGTTGAGCCCCGAGCTATTGGTTACACAGCCCATCGGGGTCAGTTGAATCGTGGTGGTGCCGCTGATATGCAAGGGAGAAATACTGGTGGTGCCGACATTATCCTGAACCGATACTCTGGAAATCGGATCGCCAAACGTTAAAGTACTATTGCTGGCGATCGGCCCGCCGGTGGCGACCAACTGTAGTTGATACGCGGGCGAGTAACTGGTTGTCGCGAAGCTATCACCAAATCCCGTAGGCTTGCCCAGATAATAGTTCGCATCGCCAATATAATGCGTTTGATAATCACTGCTAAAATCGTTGGTATCGCCACCGTACTCACCAGTGATATTTAGCCAGACTTTCACACGAATACCAACGCCTGAAACCGAGGTGGTATAGATATTATCGCCAATTAGCGTACCCGCATTGTCTGATGCCCACTTAAAAAGCGCGTAGGTTTCACCTTCACAATTTAATAACGTTGTCTGCGCGCGCGTAATTTTGCCGGAGTCATATAAAATAGTACCAGCCGAATAGCTACCGGCATTGACGAGGATTTTCTCCGGCAAATTGGTCATAGAGACGCTGCCATAGTTAATCCCATCACAGGTCCAACCATAAACAGGAAAGATAATAACCAGTAACAGTAAAATGTATTTTTTCATACTCTTCCCTGTATAAATATCATTTATAGGCCACATCAAACGTGGCCGTAAAACCCACTACGCCAGCGCTTATTTTTCCATAGGGTGAATACATTCGAGCAAGCATATTAAAAGTATGCGTATCAGTGTTATCAAAGGTATAGAGATAGCGTTCGCTGGGGCCTAAGGTTTGTTGGTCGATCTGGCTAAGCAATTGCATTCCGACGCCGCTGGCGCCGTTACTGCCTGTTTGATTACTTTTGTAGATTGAAGGATAAGTATCATCATAAGATGAACCACTGAATGATAGCGTAACCGACGTTAAACCCGCAGCACAGTTAGTAAACTCTAATTTAACCGGCGTACTTTGCCCATGGGAACCTGCTTTCCCCGTCAGAGTTTGATAGGACACCGTGCCTAAGTCGATGGTGGTTGACGGTTTAACCGCCACCTCGCAGGAGGGCTCCTCGATACTTCCCGTGACGTTAATATTAAGCGTACTTGACTCATCATATGCCAGCGCGCAAGGCGCGATAAAAAAGCTGCCGGGCAATAAAACAAGGGCGCAAGTTAATACCGAAGTTATTTTTTTAACTTTACTCATTTATTACTCTCAGCGTGATAAGTTAATAACAAACAGCCTGATAGAAAATGATATCCTGGTCCGAAACCTGGCCGCTAAAGTCATAAACTGCCCGACACTGCTCATTGCTACCGCTGCCCCATTTCACAAGCAGCGCACCTTTTTTCTGGAGACCCGTTACATATACCTGCCCGCCATCACCAACAATATTGCTGCGGATATCATTGGCTCGTCCATTATTATTATCCAGAGACACGATGGCGCCAAATGGAACAATTCCAGACTTCGTTTTTAAGGTAATCATTGCCTTATAGCCAATATAGGTATCGTATTTTACTTTCACGATGGCGTTGCGCGTCGGCACCACGGTTCTCACCACGTTATCCACTTCGGCGCCAGTGACCTGCTGCTCATCTAATGACAAGTTGTTGCTATGATAAGGGCGGATATAAGGCACAATAGCGTAACCCGCCGAATCGGTGCTGACGTTCGTTTGACCGCGCACCGTCACATCGCTGACGCCTGGCGTTTCAACCAGCGCCGAGCTTTCCCCCAGAAAACGAGAAAACGTAAGGCCACCTGAATGAGCAACCATGCCGCCACGCAGCGTATAGTTGTAGTGGTTGCTATAGCGATCGTAACCATATCCGGCGGTCACTTCGCCCCTTGATCCCTGATAACCCACGCCAATATTTCCGGAGATACTTTTATCACTGGCGTCATAGCCTTGCTGAACGTTCCAGTTCAGCGAACGATCGGCAAGCATCATCCCGTTAAGACCGACACTGTGCGTGGTATCGCTTTTACGACCTGCGCTCATACTGTAATTGGCTGACATCGTTTCGCCGAGCGGCACACTCAGCGTGAGTGACACGATAGTGTCGCTGTCTGGATTGCTCTCCCCGCTATCGTCTGTACTTTGGACATTACGGTTGTATGAGTAATTAACAAAGTAAGACACTTTGCCGATAGTACCGCTATAACCAATGCCTAATGAGGCCATTCTTGAGTTATCCCAATACGTTTCATTGACCAGTGAAAGCGACAGTGAGCCGTAGCCAGATAGCGTTTGCGAAATTGACGCATCAAAACGACCTTTTTTGCGACCGGTTAATGAAGTGCGGTCACTATCAGCGGTAGTCTCATCAATAAAGTCGGCAAAAGAATAATATCCGGAAGTGGAATAGCGATAACCCGCGACGGAAAAACTGGTCCCCGATTGCATAAAACTTTTATTAAAACGCAGGCGATAGGATTGCCCTTTCTCTTTAGTTGCAAAGAGCGAGTTATCGTTATTTTTCATCTCAGCCAAAGAGCCGGAAGCATCCAGCGAAAGAGCGCCAACAACACCGAGATTGAATCCGGTACCTACGAGTATATTCGTATACCGATCTTCAGCTTGCTGAAACCCGGTATAGAGCGTGGCGTTGCTGGAAAGCCCGTAAGCCAAAGTTGACTGGACAAAATTATATTCTTTACCGCCTGAATTGGCCGAGCGGGTCTTACCGCTGCTAAACGTGTAATCCAACTGCCCTTCGCGCTGCAAAATCGCCAATGATGCGTAAGGAACGACGAAACTTTGCTGACTGCCATCTGACTCTTTAATATTGACGTACAAATCGCCAGCGCTACCGGTAGAGTACAGATCTTTTATCTCAAAGGCGCCGGGGGCAACCGTCGTTTTATAAATACTATAGCCGTTTTGATAAACAGAAACTTCGGCCGTTGTCCGCGCAATTCCCTTAATCGTCGGCGCAAAACCATGCAGGCTATCTGGTAGCATTTCTTTGTCCGAACTTAGCTGTAGACCAGTGAAGTTCAAACTGTCGTAAATATCCGAGGCGGTATAGGTATTGCCCATCACCAACTGGCTTTTCAGCCGATGAATATCTCGCGCAAGATAGCTATAAACCGATTCCCACCGGCTGCCATCATCGCTATGGTTAAGCGTGCTGTAGTTGCGTATACGCCACGCTCCCCAATTAATACCTGGCTGCAGGCTGACAAACTGACTCTCCGTCGCGGCGCCGCCATGACGCGGAATGCTACGCTGGCCGGATAGGCTGTAATTGAGTACACCGGCATTGATGCCTTGCTGCCACTGATTTTCCGGCACATAGTCTCTTGGCCGATTCAGTAACGCGACCTGTGGAATCGAAAAATTAATCCGCTGCTGGGCGAGTTCGACGGTGTACTCCAGCCCCGGAATGGCAGACAGGCGAGCGCATTCCGTTCCCGCGGCAGCAAGCTTCGGGTAACTCTCGGTATTAATTAACCACGTTTTAAGAAGCTCAAGCCGAATGCAAGGTTGAACCGCCATCGCGGCATCGCCGGAATGTTTTTTAAAATCAATAGATTCAGAAGAAACAAATTTATCATTTATATAAACATCCAGGCTATAGCGGCCCGGCGGCACCGCTTCCTGAGAAAAATAGGATAAATCGACAGCAGTTGATTGGCTTTCCGTAACCTCAAGGAGATGGGGATTAAAATATTCACTCGCCTGTACGCTAACGCTCAACGCGGCAGCGGACAGGATTAAAATAATACGGCAGTATATTAACTTCGAACTATTGTACGATCGCAGTGTATTTCTTTCCTGACATACCATAATCATTAATCACGCTCCATGTGATCGATTGTTTCCCTGTCGAGGATAAATTACTTTCAGCTGGTATTTTTAACGTCGTAAACGGGGCGGCAAACCATCCGCCAGAAATATTCCTACCGTTAATGCCAATCTGCGAGAAGTTCATATAAAGTGGTGAGTTGTTCTTTACACTAATAAAGCTTCCCAAGCGCTGCCATTGTAATTTCCCGGCATACATTTCTGGCGAACTGTTTTTAAGCTCAGCGGGACGGTAGATAAGTTTTATCTTTGAATTGATAGCAAACTGAACCATATTAGTATCTGGCATATTATTCATTGCCGGAATACCTTTAATGTTAAGCCAAAACATGGATTCACGGTCGGCGGCCAGAGGCTTACCGGAACGCACTATTCGCACGAAACCTTTTTCTCCCGCTTTTAAGCGAAAAAGCGGAGGGGTAATGATAAATGAGTCTTTCGCCGGAGATGTGGCATCCACCAATGAGACCCACGACTGAACAATATCAGAGCTATTATCTTTATTCTCTACAGCTACTTCGGCATTATTTTTTGCACCGTCAAATATCACGCGAGTTGCGCCAACCACTACGCTCGCTTGCGCGCTGGTGATAGATAATAACCCGAAAAATAACAGAAAATATCTCATCTGATTTTATTCCAGGGGAATCAGGATAGATTCCCCTTGCTCCATGAATAATATTAATAGTAAGTCACGTTATAAGTCACAGTGGTTTGTACTGCGCCTTTAGTTGGGTCAGCGCTTCCTGATTTAGCCATTTTTACCGTAAAAGGGATGGTCGCCTCACCAGAGGAGATATCAACATCGGCGCCCTCAACGTTATTTTTGAGTAAATTTCCCGCATTGTCGAAGATAGCAACGGCAACGCCTGATGCCGCTTCCGAGCCTGCCTGGTTTTTAAAATAATCGCTATTAGCGCTGTCTGCTTCACCACCAAATGTTACGCGAGCGATAGTGCTCCCTCCCTCTTCAGTGGTTGGGCAATCAGCCAGCTTAAAGGAAAAGTTTTTCGCCGCACCGTAGGTATAGGCTTTTAAATCTGCAACCGATGCGGTCCCCATGGCAATCGCAGTTACGCCGCCGTCAATGGTTGCGGTGCAGGTTGTATCTGAAACGGTACCGGTGAAGGTAATGGTATTCGGCGCCGCTTGCGTAATAGTAGACAACATACAGGAGGCGGAAATCGCCAGCGCGCTGAATAAATATTTTTTACTGATTTTCATATGAATTCCCATATCCATTGTAAAATGACAATCAATCCGTCAATTGCTTCATGCAGGTATATTAGAGAATGGAATTCAATATTCGCATTACAAATGCGTCATGCAAATAATGATAAGATCAATTTATACCCGTCATACTTCACCACGTGGTCACTCATTGAATCCATTCAATAATAATATCCCACGGAAAAAGAATATCGTGCAGAAAATATTTTTCAATAAGAAGAGCTAACATCACTTATTAGCAGAAATTTATCACCAGGCATCACAAAACATAAATTCATACACATCAACAAATTAGATATACACTCAACCAGAAATAAAATTAATGTATCCTGATGGATTCGGAATAAAGCCTAAACACTTTAAATATTAATTACGCCAAACATCTTATATATACGTAGTTTCTTAACTCATTCTAATATCAGCAGCCTTACCCGCTGTACTTCGGGGTAAAACTGCTGAAGTTCAAAATATCGCCCAGCGCACCAAAGGCGCCGCCAGTACCATCACTACGCCGGAAAGCATCATTACCAGGCTGGCGACCACGCCCTCCTGCTGCCCGAGCTCGTAAGAACGAGCGGTCCCGGCGCCGTGGGACGCCGCGCCAAAGCCGGCTCCTTTCGCCATGCCGGCGCTTATCGACAAGCGTAAGAACAGCACGTCGCCAATCGCCATGCCAAAGACTCCGGTAACCACCACAAACAGCGCCACTAAGTCGGGTTGACCGCCGAGCGGTTTCGCTGCCGCCAGCGCAAACGGCGTGGTCACCGAGCGCACCGCCAGACTTCGCTGGATCTCATCTGAAAGAGTAAACAGACGCGCCAGCCAGACGGAAGTGGTTACCGCCACCAGCGAAGCCGTTACCACCCCGGCAGTCAACGACATCCAGTGACGCTTGATAATCGCCATGTTGTCATAGACCGGCACGGCGAAGGCGATGGTGGCTGGCCCCAATAGCCACAGTAGCCAGTGCGACTCGCCCATATAGCTCTGGTAGGAAATATGACCAAAGACGAGGATCAGCACCAACAATACCGGCGTCAGCACCAGCGGCATCAACGGCAGTTTGTGGAAGCGGCGATAGAGACGCTTATTGGCAAAATAGAGCACGAGGGTGACCGCCAGACACAACACGCTCAGGGTAAAATCACTCATCTTTCAACCTGCTCACTTCGTAGCGATAAACCTTATCCACTACCCACGCCGTGGCGCCCAATACCAGGGTGGTGCTTAGCGCGATGACGAGGAAGATACGCCAGCCGTCCACCATCAGCAGTTGCGCATAGTTAACGACGGCAACCACCGCCGGGACGAAAAATAGCAGCATCTCCGCCAGCAGCCAGCGCGCGCCTGCGCGCACCCAGTTCAGCGGTATCACCCGGCAGACGATAAGCATCAGCAGCATCAACATGCCGACAAGATTGGCCGGAAGCGGGAGATGAAGCCAATTAACCAGATATTCAGCGCAGACAAACAGCCCGGCATAGAGCAGTACCTGAACCGGTACCTGAAGACGTCGCGCCACGAAAGGCGCAACACGTGCTGGCGCGAAGGCCATGAGCGGAATTCCCTAAAAATAAGACAGACGTGAAGTATAGAGAGCCGCCCTTACTGACAGAAATGAATTAAAATCATCACAGGTATAGTCTCAGGGAATAATCATGGATATACGTACGTTGCGATATTTTGTCGAAGTCGTCCGCCAGCAAAGCTTTACCCGCGCGGCGGAGAAGCTCTTCGTCACGCAGCCCACCATCAGCAAGATGCTCAAAAATCTGGAAGACGAGCTCAACTGCACTCTGCTTATCCGTGATGGCCGTAAGCTGTTATTAACCGATACCGGCCGGGTAGTTTTCGAACGCGGGCAGGCGATACTCGGCGAATTCAGCCAGTTAAAAGCCGAGCTCAGCGATATCAACCATCTGAATAAAGGCGTGCTGCGGCTGGGGATCCCGCCGATGGTCGGCATGTTGATGGCTGAGCCCATCAGCCGGTTTCGCCTGCGTTATCCCGGCGTGGAGCTGAAAATTTCCGAGTTCGGCGGGCTGACGGTACAGCAGGCGGTTAGCAACGGCGAGCTCGATCTGGCGATGACCGCGCTACCGGTCGATGAGGCCAGCGGACTGACCACGCTGTCGCTCTTCAGCCATCCGCTCTGCGTCCTCGTGCCAAAGACGGCGCAATGGCAGGATATCACCTCGATCTCGCCGCAGAAGCTGGCGCAGCATCCGTTGGTTATCTACAACGAAGATTTTGCCCTCAGCCAGCAGCTGATGCGCCTGTTTGCCGAGCATGACGTGAAGCCGCGTATCGCCGTACGCAGCGGCCAGTGGGATTTTCTGGCGGCAATGGTGCAGGCGGGCATTGGCGTAGCGATTTTGCCGGAGCCGATTTGCCAGCGGCTGGATGCCGAGGATTTTTACTGGATCCCGCTGGAGAGCGAATTACGTTGGGAATTAGGGATGATCTGGCGGGAAGGCGTATATATGTCGCGTAGCGCCCAGGCATGGCTGGAGTGCAGTAAGTCATTTTGGCTGGAGTAACTCCCCGGTCGCGCTAACGCTTACCGGGGCTACATATATACTGTAGGTCGGGTAAGGCGTTAGCCGCCACCCGACAAAAAACGGCACCGCGAGTAGTCCCGATAAGCGTCGTGCTTACCGGGACTTAAAGTTACTGATCTTCGATTAACAGCGCTTCTAACAGGTCGAGATCGTGCAGCAGCTTCTGCAACGTCTCGTTGCTGATTTGCCGCGTCGCGCGCAGGTGGTACAGCTCACCGCGCTCCGAACGTAGCGCCGCCAGACGGAAACGGCGCTCAAGGCTCTCTTCCAGCATCGAGGTTTCGACATCGTTACGGCCATCCACACGGCGACGCAGGTTACCGATGACGCGCGAACTTACCTCGGTCAACAGCTGGTTGTCGATATTCTCTTTGGTATCCGCCGCCAGGCGTTCTTCCATTTTCTGAATCGCGACAATCGCCACATCCGCCGTCGCGGCGCGCGCCAGACGCTCTTCTTTGCGCTGCTGTACGTGGTCGGTAGACTCAATACGCCGCAGCAAAATCGGCAACGCGATGACCCCGACGAACAGGGAGAAAAGAATCACCCCGGCGGCCAGGAAGATAAGCTCGTAACGCGCCGGGAAGACGTTGCCGTCCGGCAGCAGTAGCGGAATCGACAGCACACCGGCGAGAGTAATCGCCCCGCGCACCCCGGCGACGGAGGAGATCAGCAGCTCACGGGTGGTCCAGGAGCCAAACTCCATCGGCTTCTTCTTCAGGAAGCGCTGGCTAAGCTTACGCATCGTCCACAGCCAACCGAAACGCACCAGCATCAGCGCGGCGTAAATCAGCACGATATCGGTGAACAGCATCCAGGTTTCAACGTTAGGATCGGCTTCTGCCGCCACCAGCGAACTCGACAGGATATCCGGTAGCTGCAGACCCAACAGCAGGAACACCATGCCGTTAAACACAAACTCCAGCATTGCCCAGGTGCTGTTGGCGCGCAGGCGCATAGCCAGCGGCGCGGTACGCATCACCCCGGAACGGGTGATGGTCATCCCTGCGGCCACCGCCGCCAGGATCCCGGAGAAACCGATATGTTCGGCAATCAGGTAGGAAGCGAACGGCAGCAGGAACAGCAGCACAATTTGCGTTGCCGGTTCATCGCCGCCCCAGCGGCTGAGGAAACGCATTGAGCGGCCATACAGCCAACTGACCACGAAACCGGCCAGGATGCCGCCAATCGCCACCTTCAGGAACTCAACGGTAGCGCCGCCAATGGTGAACACCATCGTGCCCATTGCCACGGCAACGGCAAATTTTAACGACACCAGGCCCGAAGCGTCGTTCATCAGCGCTTCGCCCTGCAGAATGCCCATGATTTTCTTCGGTATCCGCCCTTCGCCGACAATACCGGACAACGCCACGGCATCGGTCGGCGACAGCACCGCCGCAAGGGCGAATGCCGGAACCAGCGGGATCCCCGGCACAATCCAGTAAATCAGGAAGCCGATACCGACCACGGTGACCACCACCAGCGCCAGCGCCAGGCCGAAGATTTCTCGCCCGTGCTCGATAAACTCGCGGGTCGGCGTTTTCCAGCCGTCGGCAAACAGCAGCGGCGGGATAAACAAAACGAGGAAGAGTTCAGGGTCGAACTCGACGTGCAAACCAAAGGTCGGCCAGGCCAACAGCGCGCCGATGGCGATTTGCATTAACGGTAATGGAACCTGAAAGGGCAGTACGCGTGTAACCACCCCGGAGAGAGAGACCACGAGGGTCATGATGAGTATGGTGAAGAATATTTCCATGTGTTCCCTGTTTGCTGCGTTTTCTTTTTTTACATCCGAGGCGTCATGTCTCGAAATGATACGCTACTCAGATTAACGCAAAAGGAAACAGGATGTGGCTGAAAAATTAAACGGGCGGCCAAAGCCGCCCGTCGTTAGCAGGAAAAGTTAAATCGCCCACCCACCAGCATAGAAGATGACCAGCGCCGCCGCGATGATCACGGTGCCCGCATTGAGCTTACGCCACTCGCCGGATACCACGCGGCCAATCACCAGCGACGCAAAACCGATCATGATGCCGGTTACGATGTTGCAGGTCAGCACGATGAACACCGCGGTAATCAGCCCCGCCATCGCATCCACGAAGTCATTGAAGTCGATTTTCGCCACGTTGCTCAGCATCAGCAGGCCAACGTACATCAGCGCTGGGGCGGTCGCATAGGCCGGAACCAGATAGGAGAGCGGGGAAAGGAACAGGATAAGCAGAAACAGCACGCCAACGGTGACTGCCGTCAGGCCGGTTTTACCGCCCGCCGCCGTACCGGCCGCCGATTCGATATACACCGCAGCAGGGGCTGCGCCCACCACGCCGGAGAACACGCTGCTCAGGGAGTCGGTAGTCAGCGCTTTGCCGCCGTTGATGATCTGCCCGTCTTTATCCAGCAGGTTAGCCTGGCCGGCGACCGCGCGAATGGTGCCGGTGGCGTCGAATACCGCGGTCATAACCAGCGCCAGCACGCTTGGCAGCACCACCGGGTTCAGCGCGCCGATGATATCGAGGCTGCCAATCAGCGAATTGCCTTTGTCATCGCTCAGCGACGGCATGGCGAAAATCCCGGAGAAGTGGACGTTGGGATCAAAAATCAGCCCGATAATGGAGACCCCGATAATGGTCAGCAGAATACCGCCCGGCACTTTCAGTTTTTCCAGGCCGATAATCACCGCCAGGCCAATCAGCGACATCATCACCGGGAAGCTATCGAAATTGCCCAGCGCCACCGGCAGGCCGTCCAGCGGGTTTTTAATTACCAGGCCGACGCCGTTGGCGGCGATCAGCAGCAGGAACAGGCCGATACCGATGCCGGTTCCGTGCGCCACACCTTGCGGCAGATTGCGCAGGATCCAGCTACGAATACCGGTGGCGGAGATAATGGTGAACAATACCCCCATCAGGAACACGGCGCCTAATGCCACCGGAATGCTGATGTGTTGTCCCAGCACCAGGCTGAAAGCGGTAAAGGCAGTCAGCGAAATCGCACAGCCGATAGCCAGCGGCAGGTTAGCCCACAGACCCATCACTAATGAACCGACGCCCGCCACCAGGCAGGTCGAGACGAACACCGCTGCCGGCGGAAAACCGGCTTTGCCTAACATTCCCGGCACTACGATGACGGAGTACACCATCGCCAGGAAGGTGGTTAATCCGGCAACGATTTCCTGACGTACGGAGCTGCCGCGAGCTGAAATTTTAAACCAGGCGTCTAAAGAACCGCCGGTACGCGCTGAAGGCGTAGACATAGAAAACTTCCCCTGAAAATTTTGATCGTTCGCTTGCATGCGTGATGGACCATCCACTGCCAGTTAAACGCCATCTCCTTGTGCTGTTTCCCGGCGCCAGGAGGGAGGCTGAGAAAAAGCAAACGTTTAACTCCGCACATACAATGCGATGTATGGAATGTCTTTGCTCCCCCTATCGGCAGGGGAAAAAACGAGCAAAGTAAAAAGGCAAACGATTATCCTGTCTTTAGACGACCCTTTTCAACTGAAGTTTGTCGTATTTTGCCAAATTTCGCCGCCAAAGCTCAGGAAATAGACAAACGATGCGCAAACGTTATCGTCAATGCGCAAAGCATTAACATTTTTATATGTTTTAATCCGCTTTCAGCGCATTAACCGCCAGGTAGGGTAAACGGCCCGCCGCGCTCGATAGCATTCAGCCAGCCCGGTCGCGATTCAACCTGTTGCTGCCAGCGGCGGGTGTGCGGCAGGTCTTGAATGCCGCCGCGCGCCAGTAACGCCATCACCGGAAAGCTCATCTGAATATCCGCCATGCTCAGCGCGCCGCCGGCAAACCACGGCTGGCCAGCCAGATGCTGTTCAATATATGCCGCATGGGTCGCCAGCTGTCTATCCAGCCACGCCTTTTGCACCCCTTTGCCCAACGCCCCGCCCAGCGTGCGCATGCCAAGCGGCACCGGCGGTTTGCCGAGGCTGGCGAAGATAAGCTTCATCAACAACAAGGGCATTAACGATCCCTCGGCATAATGGAGCCAAAAGCGATATTGCAGTTTATCTTCCCGCCCCTGCGGCTTCAGCTGCTGGGCGCTATCGTAGGTCTCCTGCAGATATTCCAGAATCGCGCCGGACTCCGCCAGCACTACGCCCTGATCCTCAAGCACCGGCGATTTACCCAACGGGTGAATTTTTTTCAGCTCCGGCGGCGCCTGCATGTTTTTTTCACGCTGGTAGCAGACGACCTGATAGGACAATTGCAGTTCTTCCAACGCCCACAGCACGCGCTGCGAGCGGGATTGGTTGAGGTGATGGACCGTCAACATGGCGCTCTCCTGTTGTTCGTTCAAATTAACTATAGGAACAGGCGGCCAATGACGGAAAAATTTCGGCAACGCCAACAGGCAAAATCAGCAGGCTGTGCCACAATTACATTGTCGACGCAATCCGGAACCTCCTTCAACACATTGCGCAATACCTGAGGGGAGTCGACGTCGGGGGAAACCCTCCCGTGAGCCAGCGGGATAATGCGAAAGACAAAGACCGGAAAACAACTAAAGCGCCCTGTTGTGGCGCTTTAGTTTTTTGCAGGTATCACGATTAATCCTCTTCCAGCAGGCGTGCGCCGGTCCCCTCTTCACCCAACTTATCTCCTGGGTTGCGTAATGGGCAATCGCGGCGCGATAAACAACCACAGCCGATGCAGCCGTCGAGTTGATCACGCAGCGCAGTCAGGGTGTGAATACGCCGGTCCAGCTCCTCCCGCCATTGCGACGACAGCTGTTTCCACTCTTTGGCGCTCAGATTATGTCCTTCCGGCAGGACGCCAAATGCCTCGCCGATGGTCGCCAACGGAATGCCAATACGTTGCGCAATCTTGATAATGGCTACCGCTCGCAGTACATCACGGCGATATCGCCGCTGATTGCCGGCATTACGCTGGCTGCGGATAAGCCCTTTACTTTCATAAAAGTGCAGCGCCGAGACGGCGACGCCGGTTCGTTTAGCCACTTCTCCAGGAGAAAGCAGCATTTTGATACGGGCTGATTTCTTTTCCATAAAGCTCTTTACCTCAAGTTAACTTGAGGAATTATACTCGCCGACAGACAAAACGACGAATCGAGAATTGAGAGAGGCCGCTTTATGTCCCATCAGGATATTATCCAAACGCTTATTGAATGGATTGATGAACATATCGATCAACCACTTAACATTGATGCAGTCGCTAAAAAATCGGGATACTCGAAATGGTATCTGCAGCGGATGTTCCGTACCGTTACCCACCAAACGCTGGGTGATTACATTCGTCAGCGCCGGCTACTGCTCGCTGCTGAAGCGCTGAGAACCACGCAGCGTCCTATTTTTGATATTGCGATGGATTTGGGATACGTCTCGCAGCAGACGTTCTCGCGGGTGTTCCGCCGGGAGTTCGATCGCACTCCCAGCGACTACCGTCATCAGATTTCCGCCTGACGACCGTCGTGCGGCGTACGCAGTAAGATCGGGGACTTGGCCAGCCACTGCATAAACTCCTGCGGCGGCATTGCCCTCGCAAAGTGCCATCCCTGACAAAACTGTACGCCGCGCTTAAGTAACCAATCCACCTGATCCAGCGTTTCTACCCCTTCAGCGATGGTTTTTAAACGCAGGCTACGCGCCATATCGATGATATGTTCAGCAATCAGATGACTGGTGCTGTTGGTGGTCAGCGTATCGATAAAGGATTTATCAATCTTCAGAATATCGACGTTGAGCGAATAGAGGTTATGCAGGTTGGAATAACCGGTGCCGAAATCATCAATAGCTATCTCGTAGCCCGCCTCGCGGAAAGCCTGAATCACCGGCGTGGTTTTCGGCACATCGATAAATCCCCTTTCGGTGACTTCAATTTTGATTTGCTTCACGCAAACCGCATAGCTGCGCGCTTTCTCAGTAATCTGCGCAATTAACCGCGCGGAATGGAAGTCGGATGCCGAAAGATTAATCGCGATATAGAGCTGCGGATGCCTGGCCAGGTATTCACCAAGATCGTTGAACAACTCGTCAACCACGTAATCTGTTACCTGAGCAATCATGCCTGAGTTTTCCGCCAACGGAATAAACTCCGCCGGGCTCATCACCGGACCGTCAAATCCCGGCCAGCGTAGCAGCGCCTCGGCGCCGACGCAGCGGTTATTCTTGATGTCGATAATAGGTTGGTAATGCAGACAAAGCTGGCGGTGGCTTAACGCTCGCTGCAGCTTATTGCGCGGCGAATGATACTGCTGACGGCTTCGCGACCAGACCATCAGAATCAATATGCTGCAAATAATTCCTAACGGCAGGGTCAAAGTAACCTGATCGTACAGGCTGGCGTAATAGCTGGCGCGCGAGGTGGACATGATGACCGCAATCGGCCGAATCGACGAATGGGCGACGGTATAAACCCGGCCATCCTGATTGAAAAAAGCGTCTTCGTGGCGAATAAGACGATGAAGCTCCCTGGCATCAACGTTTTTACTCACGGAGAAAAACATGTTCGTTTTGGTGTCGAAGACGCCGTAGGCTAAATCTTTATCACTGGAAATGACTGAACTATAAGAGAGGGGGTTAACCACCACGGCATAATGCCCGCGCTGCATATAATTCATATCATAGCCGGGATAAAACGGCGTATCGCGATAGTAGTAGATGGAGATGTCGGGATTTCGAGTATAATTCGCCGCGGATATTCTCCAGCCCTCTTCGGGATGGACCGCTGTGGAACAAAGGAAAGTGTTACCGCTCGCGTAAATCAGGTCATCAACGTACAGTAGTCCGCGAACAATATTCAACATGTACTGCTGATGCTGAGGGGAACACATTAACCCGGTAAACTGCATGGCTTTTTCGCGCGCCTGCTCGGATTCATGAATGACCATTTCCGTTTTTTGCAGCGCCAGCTGCGAAAACGATTGCAGTCTATCTGAGATTTCTTCCTTGGCCCTGATTTGCGCAAACCACAACGCCAACACCACCGGCAGTACAACCACCAGTATGATGAAGAATATTCTTAACGCCTTATGCGGCGCGTTACGATTCATTTCCGCTTTTTATCCATGCGATACGCCTCAATCACGGTATAAGGACAAAAACCAGGCATTACCGACTGTTATAAAAAACAGCGAATTTCAGCAACGAACACGTTTATGTAAAAACCTCACACCTAATAATGATGAATCATACTTACTTATAGATGGATCGAGAAACATTCTCGTAATAATTAAGACACTAGCCACTTACTAATTCGGTTTCTCCGTACAATTACTCGTAATAAGTAACAAAACCCGTAGATCAATTATCGGCAGTCCAGGTCCGGTCCTTAACGGCGTCGAAAAACGGCCATCAGACAAGCTGGTACGCATTGCCGCGTAATTAACCACACTCATAACATGGTTTTTAAATGTCAAAAAAGGTCATTTTTTGTCTGGTGAATAATTCAACAAATGTGATATAGTTCACACAAGTTGATGAAACAGAACTGTCGTTTCATCACTCCCTGAAGTGCCCCCAGATAGCCAGAGCGTCTCATTATTGATAATCGCGCCAGGTTGTCTAAGGCTCCCGAATTTCTTTGAGAGATAGGATAAGTTAATGGCTTCCATTACTACCAGTGTCGTACTTTTGCGCTGGCCCCTGGTGAGCGCGGTATTGATGTTCCTGGCCAGCTCGCTGAATATTCAATTACGTAAAAGCGACTATGCCGGCTTAGCGATTATTTGTAGCTGTCTGGGTCTGGCTGCCGCCTGCTGGTTTGCCACCGGCTTGTTAGGTATCACCATGGTGGATGTCGCCAAAATCTGGGGCAACATTAAAGATGTCATGGTTGAAGTCATGAGTCAGACGCCGCCAGAGTGGCCAATGATGATGACCTGATAAAAAAGCTTCCTGCGGGAAGCTTTTTTATTTTCAGCAACGATGATGTTCTTCTCTACCCGAGCTAATATTATCCGCATAACATCGGCCGCAGACGCTCGTTCGGGCAGCGCTTAACCGCACAATACGATTGATAAAGACAAGATTCCGGCTCCGCGACCTCGAAATTATACGGACAGGTTGGCCGCTCTCTTAACGTTTCCCACTGTTTATCGTCATAACACGTGATGTTATAAATTTTTAATGAATGATATTGATCATTAATTAAAACTTTAGATGAATAAAGCTTCATGGTTTCGCCAGGAATTAATAAAAGATCGGCTTCATACCAGATAATAAACTTCAGAAACCGCAGCCCCGATATTGACGAGAATGCAACGCCGGTATGCGGGCAGATAAGGGTGTTAAGAATCGTCCATTTCATCTTCCATCCTTGTAAGTAAAATCTGTTACGGGAAATTTAGTGATAGCACTCCAGGCCGTTATCTGCAAGGTGGCTGATTAATATTGTGATATAGACCAAGCCTGATACATCTCGGCTATACCTCTCTTGAAGTAAGCTAACCCGGGCATTCTACGAATTATGTATTAATACTAAAAAAACAAAACCATGCAAAGACTATAACTAACCTTACAATATATTTTAAATAGCAGACAAAAATATCATTTTGATATTCAAGTGGGCGGAATAATCAATTAGCAATCGCAAAATGAAAATATTTTCTAGTATGAGAAGTGCCTCTGTCCTTTGAATTCTCGCAAACAGGCAAATACCACCTACGCCGAGCAGCACACGAGGGAGGTAGATAGAAAAAGGCACAGGGGCGCGTTTGCATTGACTAAAATATAACCATCCCCCTGCAGAGTGCCGCATCATGAACATCTTCGGTTTTCAACGTCGCCTGGCGATGGTTTCCTGCTGCCTTCTCGCCATACTGTTTGCCTTCTCCGCTTCAGCGGCTTCGACGAGTAAAGCGTCGCCGGCACATAAGGATAAAGCTGAGCTGACCATCGATATGGATCACATCATGCAGCCACAAAAAGGCGATCTTCCCGATATGATCAATCGGCGGGCGATCCGGGTGCTGACAACCTACAGCAAAACGTTCTTTTTTATCGACAAGGGTACCCAACGCGGCGCCACCCACGATCTTTTCATCGCTTTAGAAAAAGATCTCAATAGCAAGCTGGCAAAAGAGAAGAAGCTGAAGCAGAAACACCTCAAAGTGCGGATCGTTTTTATCCCGGTGACGCGGGATAACCTGTTCAAGGCACTGAATGAAGGCAAAGGGGATATCGCTGCCGCCAATCTCACGATTACTTCATCGCGTCAGGAGCAGGTCGCCTTTACCACCCCGCTCTATAGCGATGTCAAAGAACTATTAGTTTCGGGGCCATCATCGCCCGAGGTAAAAAGCCTGGAGCAGCTTTCCGGTAAAACCGTGTTTGTTCGACGCTCATCCAGCTATTACGAAAGTTTGCAGGCGCTTAACGCCCGCTTTGCCAAAGCAGCGCTGCCGCCGGTCATTTTGCAGGAAGCACCAGAAGCGCTCGAGGATGAGGATCTTCTCGAAATGCTCAATGCCGATCTGATACCCCTGATCGTGGTGGATCGCCATAAAGCGATTTTCTGGAAACAGGTGTTTCCAAAAATTCAGGTGCATGACGACATTGTGTTACGAGATGGCGGCGACATCGCCTGGGCGGTCCGCAAAGACAACCCGCAGCTTCTCGCGGTGCTGAATAATTTCGTGAAGAATAATCGTCAAGGCAGCACCCTGGGAAACACGATTCTGCTGCGCTACCTGAAAAGCGCGACCTACGTTAAAAACGCCGCAGCCAACAGAGAGCGCGCTAAGTTTTTGCAGATGGTGGAAATTTTTAGAAAATATGGCGAACGCTATGATGTCGACTGGCTGCTGATGGCCGCCCAGGGATATCAGGAATCGCGGCTCAATCAATCAGTACGCAGCCACGTTGGCGCAATCGGCGTAATGCAGGTCATGCCCGCGACCGGCAAGGAACTAAAAGTTGGCGATATTAAGAAAATCGATCCCAACATTCATGCCGGCGTGAAGTATATGCGCTGGATGATTGATCATTACTATGGCGATCAGCCAATGACGCCGCTTAATAAAGCGCTGTTTTCGTTCGCGTCCTACAATGCGGGCCCGGCGCGTATCGCGCGTCTACGTACGGAAACCCAAAAACGCGGTTTTGATCCGAACATCTGGTTTGGCAACGTTGAGAATCTCGCCGCGGAAAAAATCGGCGCTGAGACGGTGACCTATGTCAGCAATATCTATAAATACTACATTGCCTATCGACTGATAATGGATGATATCGCCCGTAAACAAAAAGCGACCGCCACCCCGCTACCCGAGCCAGGAACAGGTAAGCTTCAACCAGACGCGGCTCCGCCAACCGCTCCTGAAGCTTCGGCCCCGGCAGCCTGAGAGCCTGAAATGAAAAAAGCCCCGAACAATCGGGGCTTTTTGTTGGTTTACTGCACAGGCAGTACGTAATAAGGAAAACCTTAGAACGGGATGTCGTCGTCGAAGTCCATCGGCGGTTCGTTAGATGGCGCTGCCGGGGCCTGCTGCTGCGGACGAGACTGCGCGCCGCCGCTGAACTGGTTGCCGCCCTGCGGCTGCTGAGGCTGACCCCAACCGCCCTGCTGCTGGCCGCCGCCTGCCGGTGCGCCGCCGCCCTGACGGCCGCCCAGCATCTGCATGGTGCCGCCGACGTTTACCACGATTTCAGTGGTGTACTTGTCCTGGCCTGACTGATCGGTCCATTTACGGGTACGCAGCTGGCCTTCGATATAAACCTGAGAACCTTTACGCAGGTATTCGCCCGCGACTTCCGCCAGTTTGCCGAACAGCACAACGCGGTGCCATTCAGTCTGCTCTTTCATTTCGCCGGTTTGCTTATCGCGCCAGGATTCGGAAGTTGCCAGCGTGAAGTTGGCGACAGCGCCGCCACTTGGCATGTAGCGTACTTCCGGGTCCTGCCCCAGATTACCGACGAGAATCACCTTGTTTACGCCTCTGCTGGCCATGATCGAATCTCCTGAATAATACGTTTTGTATAAGTGTAAACCGGGAATTCTAACACCACAAAGGGGCAATTTGATAGCTGCGAAGCCAATTCCAGAAAACATGCCGCTGCTATGCAAATTTTCACCCTCTTACTGCAGCGCCATTCCAATACTGTATATCCAGACAGGTTAAATTGTGTCATAATTAGCCGTTTCTGCCGTTTGTCCTTTAAGCAAACCAGGCAATCCGTGTATCTACCTACCGGGAAAGGTGAATGGATAAGATCGAAGTTCGGGGCGCCCGCACCCATAATCTCAAAAACATCAACCTCGTCATTCCGCGCGACAAACTTATTGTCGTCACCGGGCTTTCTGGGTCTGGCAAATCCTCACTCGCTTTCGACACCCTGTACGCCGAAGGCCAGCGTCGCTACGTCGAATCGCTCTCCGCCTACGCGCGACAGTTCCTGTCGCTGATGGAGAAACCGGACGTCGATCATATCGAAGGGCTGTCGCCGGCGATTTCTATCGAACAGAAATCGACCTCCCACAACCCGCGTTCGACGGTAGGTACGATTACTGAAATCCATGACTATCTGCGCCTGCTGTACGCCCGCGTCGGTGAACCGCGCTGTCCGGACCACGACGTGCCCCTGGCCGCGCAGACCGTCAGCCAGATGGTCGATAACGTGCTCTCTCAGCCGGAAGGTCAGCGCCTGATGCTGCTGGCGCCCATCATTAAAGAACGTAAAGGCGAGCACACCAAAACGCTGGAGAACCTTGCCAGTCAGGGCTACATCCGCGCGCGGATCGATGGCGAAGTCTGCGATCTTTCGGATCCGCCGAAATTAGAGCTGCAAAAGAAACACACGATCGAAGTGGTTATCGACCGCTTTAAAGTGCGCGACGATCTGGCGCAGCGTCTGGCGGAATCTTTCGAAACCGCGCTGGAGCTCTCAGGCGGTACCGCCATTGTTTCCAACATGGATGACAGTAAAGCGGAAGAACTGCTGTTCTCGGCCAACTTCGCTTGCCCGATTTGCGGCTATAGCATGCGTGAGCTGGAGCCGCGTCTGTTCTCCTTCAACAACCCGGCAGGGGCCTGTCCAACCTGCGACGGCCTTGGCGTTCAACAGTATTTCGATCCCGATCGAGTGATTCAGAATCCGGAGCTCTCGCTGGCTGGCGGCGCCATCCGCGGCTGGGATCGCCGCAACTTCTACTACTTCCAGATGCTGAAGTCGCTGGCCGATCACTATAAGTTTGATGTTGAAGCGCCCTGGGGCACCCTCAGCGCTAATGTGCATAAAGTCGTGTTGTACGGTTCTGGTAAAGAGAATATTGAATTCAAATACATGAACGACCGCGGCGACACGTCAGTACGCCGCCATCCGTTCGAAGGCGTGCTGCACAACATGGAGCGCCGGTACAAAGAGACGGAATCCAGCGCAGTGCGCGAAGAGCTGGCGAAATTCATCAGCAACCGTCCGTGCGCCAGTTGTGAAGGCACGCGTCTGCGTCGCGAAGCGCGCCATGTATTTGTGGAAAACACGCCGCTGCCAACCATTTCCGATATGAGCATCGGCCACGCGATGGACTTCTTCAATAACCTGAAGCTGTCTGGCCAGCGGGCGCAAATCGCCGAGAAAGTGCTGAAAGAGATTGGCGATCGCCTGAAGTTCCTCGTCAACGTCGGCCTGAACTACCTGACGCTCTCTCGTTCGGCGGAGACGCTCTCCGGCGGTGAAGCGCAGCGTATTCGTCTGGCGAGCCAGATTGGCGCGGGGCTGGTTGGCGTGATGTACGTGCTGGATGAGCCCTCCATCGGCCTGCACCAGCGTGATAACGAACGCCTGCTCGGTACGCTTATCCACCTGCGTAACCTGGGTAACACGGTCATTGTCGTTGAACATGACGAAGACGCCATTCGCGCCGCCGACCATGTTATCGATATCGGCCCCGGCGCTGGCGTGCACGGCGGCCAGGTGGTGGCCGAAGGGCCGCTGGACGCCATTATGGCGGTACCAGAATCCCTCACCGGGCAGTACATGAGCGGTAAACGCAAAATCGAAGTGCCGAAACAGCGCGTCGCCGCCGATCCGGAAAAAGTGCTGAAGCTTACTGGCGCGCGCGGCAACAACCTCAAGGATGTGACGCTGACGCTGCCTGTCGGCCTGTTTACCTGCATTACCGGCGTTTCCGGTTCCGGTAAATCAACGCTGATTAACGATACCCTGTTCCCCATCGCCCAGCGCCAGTTGAACGGCGCGACGATTGCCGAACCGGCGCCATATCGCGATGTCCAGGGGCTGGAGCACTTCGATAAAGTCATCGATATCGACCAGAGCCCGATTGGCCGCACGCCGCGCTCAAACCCTGCAACCTATACCGGCGTGTTCACGCCGGTGCGCGAACTGTTTGCCGGAGTGCCGGAATCACGTTCACGCGGCTATACGCCGGGCCGCTTCAGTTTTAACGTCCGCGGCGGCCGCTGCGAAGCCTGTCAGGGCGACGGGGTGATCAAGGTTGAGATGCACTTCCTGCCGGATATCTACGTACCGTGCGACCAGTGCAAAGGCAAACGCTATAACCGCGAAACGCTGGAAATTAAGTACAAAGGCAAAACTATCCACGAAGTGCTGGATATGACCATCGAAGAAGCGCGCGAGTTCTTTGATGCCGTTCCGGCGCTGGCGCGTAAGCTGCAAACCCTGATGGATGTTGGCCTGACCTATATTCGTCTTGGCCAGTCGGCAACCACGCTCTCCGGCGGTGAAGCCCAGCGCGTGAAGCTGGCGCGCGAACTATCCAAGCGCGGTACCGGCCAGACGCTGTATATCCTTGATGAACCGACTACCGGTCTGCATTTCGCCGATATCCAGCAGCTGCTGGACGTGCTGCATCAGCTGCGCGATCAGGGCAATACCATCGTGGTCATTGAGCACAACCTCGACGTAATTAAAACCGCCGACTGGATTGTCGACCTCGGCCCGGAAGGCGGTAGCGGCGGCGGAGAGATTCTCGTTTCCGGCACGCCGGAAACCGTTGCCGAATGTGAAGCCTCGCACACGGCGCGCTTCCTGAAGCCCTTGCTTAAGTAATCTCTCAGGCCTCTTCCCGCAGTGGAAGAGGCCTCATTTCATCTCATTTCATCTCATTTTTTTACGCTGAGACTTCGTGATTTGCCCGGCGCCTCACTCTGGCGTCTGATAGCCGCTATCGCCCACCGATACCGGGAAAACTATGCGAGTACCACGCCTCATTCCGTTATTTATCATCGCCGCCGCGCTATGTGCGTTAAGCGCCTGCTCGTGGGTTGGCCGCTACAGCGATACGGCCTATCAGCAATTGCTCACACTCAAGCAGTTGCATTTGCAGTTCATCGCCACCGCAGCCACGGAGGACGATCAGCAATTGAACGCAGAAGATGAACAAATTCGCCAGCAGTTCGCGCAGGCGATGGATCACAGCGATGCGTTGCGCCAGGAAAATTTCAGGATACTTGAAGGTAACTATCTGCGCGTTTACGCCCATCGCCAGATGCTGGGCGCGCCCTTTACTCCTGCCGAAGCGCAATATTTAACGCGGCAGACCCTTTATCTTTATCAACAGGCTATCGCTGGCGAATGTCAGCGAACAGGGAGGGAATAATGCCGACAACCATGGAAATTCGCGCGCTGTTGTCCGCTTGCGCGATTGATAGCGCCGAATGGATACCAATACTGAATAAAGTACTTGGCGATGAGCAGCACGAAGTACGCGATAGCGCCATCTTTTTACTGCAGGCATTACAGCAAAAAGCTCAGGGCTGGCTGACCGAAGACGATCTACGGCTACTGCTGGAAGGTCAGCGCGATATTGCCCGCATTCGCGCCAACAACCAGAGCATCGCACGCCAGGCGCAGCTGCAGTCGACGTTATTAAAGCTGTTCGATATCGCGCTGCTGGCGCTGGCAGGCGGGCTATAAGCTACGCTAACTGCCGCCGCTTATCTTCCGGCAGCAGGTCGACCGCCTGCTGATAAGAGGCGTCCACCAGGTAGTAAATCTGCGAATCCGGCAGGGAGCCATCAAGGAAGACCGTGCTCCAGTGAGCTTTATTCAGATGCCTGCTGGGGCGAACATCGCGATGCTGTTCGCGCAGCAGTTCGGCAAGCTCGGGACTCGCTTTAAGCGCAACGGCCGGCCGCTTATCCTCCACTTCTTTCACCATGGCGAATAGCACGTCTGCGACCTTGATTTGCGTCGCTTTCCAGTCGCTATGAACGCTTTGTTCCGCGCCCGGCTTCGCCATGCAGTACTGTAGTAGATCCGATATGGTCATTTTTTATTCTCCCATAAGCGTTGCGACGATATGCCGCGAGCCGCCGTGAATACGATGCTCCCCCAGCCAGATCCCCTGCCAGGTCCCTAATATGACGTTGCCGTTCTGCACCGGCAACATCAGAGAAACGCCCAGCAGCGATGATTTAATGTGCGAGGGCATATCATCAGGACCTTCATAATCGTGTTCATACGGCGCGTTGTCTGGTACGGCGTTGAGAAAATGCTGTTCCATATCAAAACGGACCGTGGGATCGCAGTTCTCATTTAACGTCAGGGAAGCGGAAGTATGCTGGAGTAACAGATGCAGCAGGCCAACCTTGATATGCGAGAGTTCGCGAATTTGACCAATAATTTCATTGGTCACCAGATGGAAACCACGAGATTTCGGGCCTAATGTCAGGGTTTGCTGATGCCACATAAACGACTCCTGTAATGTGTGAATCCTTCTAAGTTTGCAGCAAGAAGCGAAAAGGTAAAACCTCAAACGCTGAAATTCGTACAAAAAAAAGACAGCCTGCGGCTGCCTTTTTCATGTTCAGAAGCGCCGTGTTCCGCACGCCTTAATATTCTGAATTCACAATCACCTCTTCCCCTTGCGAGCCGGCCATCGGCAGCGGTTTGTAGGAGGAGTTTGCCGCGCGCAGCACGCGAATTCCGCGCGCATCGGCGTCGCGGGCCGCCGAGATGTCGTTGTCAGAGTCACCGTAGAAGACTTTGATATTCTTCTCCCGTAACCACTGGGTTTTGGTGTTCTGGCCTGGCTTATCGCCGGCAAAAATCACCGGGTTCATGTTAGCGCCGGGGATGAGGAAATCATCCTGCAGGGTTTTAGAGACGGTCTCAGTTTTGGTCTGGCTGCGGCCGGTCACGAAGTAAATGCTGTCGCCGCGCTTAATATGCATCGCAATCAGCTGGCGGCCCACTTCTTTCGGCATACTGAACTCGTCCCAGCCGTTATTCATCTTTTCCCAGAACTCGGGGTTCTTCAGATAGGCTTCGCTGCCCGGAGAATAGGTTTTCTGCCCACGCCAGAAACCAGGGCTGGAGAACAGCACGGTATCATCGATATCGAACCCCACCGCCATCGGCGCGCGGCCAAGCAGGCTATTTTCGATTTGCGCTACGGATACCCAATGTATCGGCGCCTGTTCGGCAAGTTTCGCGACATTCGTCCCTTCCCAAATGGGCTGCGGGGTGGAAGCGCGCGCGACAACGGAGCTATTAAGAGCGAACAACAGACAGGTGGCGCTAATGGCCAAAGTTAACTTACGCATATTTATCCCTTCACCCGTCGTACACAGGGCGGCTGAACCTGCGTTACTCAGGATTGCAAATTCAATTCGTTGTTATTTTTAATAATGAGTGAGCTTATAAATGCACCAAGACCTTAACGCCTGCCCACACAGATAGAAAGGATTTTCTGCTCAGATGTCATATAAAAAGAGCATGATCACACTTCGGGGTATATTCCCCCTCGCCTTAACGCTGGCGAGGGAGATTTAGTAAGTGAGTACTTACATTACAGCGGCAAACGCCTGAGCCACGCGCTGGACGTTACGCGAGTTAAGTCCTGCCACGCACATCCGCCCGCTGGCAATCAGGTAGACGCCAAACTCTTCGCGTAGACGATCCACCTGTGCCGCGCTTAAACCGGTGTAACTAAACATACCGCGCTGCTTCAGCAGGTAGTCAAAGTTCTTGCCGGGAACGGCCTCTTTCAGCGCCTCTACCAGCGTCTGGCGCATCGCCAGGATGCGGGTACGCATCGCTTCCACTTCCGCCAGCCATGAGGCTTTCAGCGCCGCGTCGTTCAGCACCGCCGCGACCACCTGCGCGCCAAAATTCGGCGGGCTTGAGTAGTTGCGGCGCACCGTCGCTTTCAACTGACCCAGCACGCGGCCTGCGGTTTCCGCATCATCGCAGACAATCGACAACCCACCGACGCGTTCGCCGTACAGTGAGAAGATTTTGGAAAATGAGTTGCTGACCAGCATCGGCAGGCCGGCGCTGGCAATCGCACGAATAGCGTAGGCATCGTCTTCCATACCGGCGCCAAAGCCCTGATAGGCGATATCGAGGAAAGGAATTAAATTGCGTGCTTTCAACACCTTAACCACTTCATCCCACTGCGCGTTGCTCAGATCGGCGCCCGTCGGGTTGTGGCAACACGGATGCAGCAGCACGATATCGCGCTCAGGGAGCGTCTGTAGTTTGGCGAGGAAGGCTTCAAAACGCACGCCGTTGCTCTCATCATCGAACCAGGGGTAAGTACTTACTTCGAACCCAGCCCCTTCAAATATAGCGATGTGGTTTTCCCAGGTCGGATCGCTGACCCATACGCGAGACTGCGGGAAGTAGCGCTTGAGGAAGTCGGCGCCAACCTTCAGCGCGCCAGAGCCACCCAGAGTTTGAATTGACGCTACGCGATTTTGTTTCAGCACCGGATGGTCGGCGCCAAACAGCAGCGGCGCAATGGCGTGGCGGTAGCTATTGAGCCCTTCCATCGGCAGATACAGCGAGGCGCCGTGCGGCTGAGCATTGAGTTGTGCTTCGGCATCCGCCACGGCCTGTAGTTGCGGAATAATGCCGTCTTCGTTGTAGTACAAACCGATGCTGAGGTTCACTTTGTCACTACGCGGATCTTCTTTGAAACGCTCCATCAAGGAGAGAATAGGGTCGCCGGCGTAGGCGTCAACTTTTTGAAACACGAGATGTATCTCCAGGTTTACGAAAGCAGGTATTTACACAATAAACCGGAAGTTGGGGAAGGTCGAGGGGATGTTGGTAAGTTATCGACAAAGATCGCTGCAAACATGGGCGACGCCGCGCGCCGCCCCTGCTCATTTCCCCGATAAGCGTAGCGTAATCGGGGAAATATGCCACTGACCGTAGTTAGTCGAGGTAACGAATTGCCAGCCTGGAGGTCAGTCGGGTGATAAGTTCGTAAGCACTCACTTTCGTTATTTCCGCGATGCGCTCAACGGGGAGCCCCTCTCCCCATAATACAACCGGATCGCCGGCGTTATCCTGCGCCTGAGGACCGAGGTCAACGCAAATCATATCCATCGCCACGCGACCGACTATCGGCACTTCGCGGCCGTTGACCAGCACCGGCGTGCCGGAGGGCGCGGCGCGCGGATAACCGTCGCCATAGCCCATCGCCACGACGCCGAGGCGAGTATCGCGCTCGCTAATCCAGGTGCCGCCATAGCCCACCGGCTCCCCGGCTTTATGCTCGCGCACCGCAATCAGGCTGGAGGTCAGCGACATCACCGGCAGGCAGCCGAAATCCTCACCGGTAGAGTGGTTCTCCAGTGGAGAAACGCCGTAGAGAATGATGCCCGGCCGCGCCCAGTCGAAATGCGACTGCGGCCACAGCAGGATCCCGCCCGAGGCGGCAATAGAACGCAGCCCCGGTTTCCCTTCGGTAAAGGTGGTGAAAATATCCAGCTGACGCTCGGTCGCGCCGCATTCCGGCTCATCGGCACGGGCGAAATGGCTGACGATATTCACCGGCTGGCGAACATTTTTGCACCGGCTTAGCCGCTGATAAAACGCTTCGGCCTGTTCCGGCAGTACGCCAAGACGATGCATACCGGTATCCAGCTTCATCCAGACGGTAACCGGTTCGGCCAGTTCCGCTTGTTCGAGCGCCGCCAGCTGTTCCGGGCTATGTACCACGGTATGCAGCTGCTGCGCGGAAATCAGCGCCAGATCCGCCGCTTCAAAGAAGCCTTCCAGCAGCAATATCGGTTGGGTAATGCCCCCTTCACGCAGGCGCAGCGCCTCTTCCAGGCGGGCGACGCCGAAGGCGTCGGCGTCGGTCAGCGTTCGCGCGGTCTCAAGGAGGCCGTGTCCGTAGGCGTTCGCTTTCACCACCGCAACCAGTTTGCTGGCAGGAGCCAGTTCACGCAGGCGTTGCAGGTTGTGTCGCAGAGCGCGGCGGTTGATAACTACAGTTGCCGCTTGCATTTGAATTCCTTAAAAAAAGACAGACGGAGGTTTACTCATCGTCATACTGAGGGCCGGCATAATTATCGAAACGCGACCACTGGCCGTTAAAGGTCAGTCGTACCGTACCGATCGGGCCGTTACGTTGTTTACCAATGATAATTTCAGCAATACCTTTTAAATCGCTGTTCTCGTGATAAACCTCATCACGGTAGATGAACATGATTAAGTCGGCATCCTGTTCAATAGAGCCGGATTCACGCAGGTCGGAGTTGACCGGACGTTTATCGGCGCGCTGTTCCAGAGAGCGGTTCAACTGCGACAGCGCCACCACCGGTACCTGCAGCTCTTTTGCCAGCGCCTTCAGCGAGCGGGAAATTTCGGCGATCTCCAGAGTACGGTTGTCGGAGAGCGACGGTACGCGCATCAGCTGCAGGTAGTCGATCATGATAAGACCGATACCGCCGTGCTCACGGGCGATACGGCGGGCGCGCGAACGCACTTCGGTCGGCGTCAGGCCGGAGGAGTCATCGATATAGATATTACGTTTTTCCAGCAAGATACCCATCGTGCCGGAGATCCGCGCCCAGTCTTCATCGTCCAGTTGGCCGGTACGGATACGGGTCTGATCGACGCGCGATAGCGAGGCCAGAGAACGCATCATGATCTGCTCGGATGGCATCTCCAGACTGAAGATCAATACCGGCTTATCTTGCAGCATCGCTGCGTTTTCCACGAGGTTCATCGCAAATGTCGTCTTACCCATCGATGGACGCGCGGCGACGATAATCAGATCCGAAGGCTGTAGCCCGGCGGTCTTTTTATTGAGGTCGTCATAGCCGGTATTCACCCCGGTGACGCCATCATGCGGCTGTTGGAACAGCTGTTCAATACGGGCGACGGTGGCATCGAGCACATCGGCGATGTTCTTCGGCCCTTCGTCTTTATTGGCCCGGCTTTCGGCAATTTTAAATACCCGGGATTCCGCCAGATCCAACAGGTCCTCGCTGGTGCGCCCCTGGGGGTCGAAACCGGCTTCGGCGATCTCGTTGGCCACCGAAATCATTTCACGCACCACCGCGCGTTCGCGCACGATGTCGGCATACGCGCTGATGTTCGCCGCGCTTGGCGTATTTTTAGAGAGCTCGGCCAGGTAGGCGAAGCCGCCGACGCTATCCAGTTGCCCCTGACGCTCCAGCGACTCCGCGAGAGTGATCAGGTCAATCGGGCTGCCTGACTCTTGCAGGCGCGCCATCTCGGTAAAGATATGACGATGCGGACGGGTATAGAAATCTTCCGACACCACCCTTTCGGCGACGTCGTCCCAGCGCTCGTTATCCAGCATTAAACCGCCCAACACCGACTGTTCCGCTTCAATCGAGTGCGGCGGGACTTTCAACCCGGCGAGCTGCGGATCGCGTTCGCGAGGTTCTGTCTGTGGTTTGTTGAAGGGTTTATTTCCTGCCATAACTTAAGAATTCACCGATACGCAATTGAGCGTGACAGTATAGCGGCAAACGTGTTGCCGCAATAGAACTGCTGTTTTCGGAAAGAGGAATTGATGGATGAACGCTATCATCCATAATGGAAAGCCATCGTAACCAATAGCGCCATCGCCACACAGACAAAAATAAAAAATTTTCTGTGGTTATTGGACTTTAACGACAACAACATCAAACACACCATCGCTGCCGCTACCACTAACATCATAACCATCAAGGTAATAATGTAGTCAAAATTATAATTCAGCATAAACGCTCCATGTCCTTCACTCCTGCGCCCGTACAACAGCCGCAAGCTATCCTTGTACGCCTCATCAAATCCGCGGCAATAAAATCCCTCACCTGTGCAGCGGACTGTTAAGCTTATTCAATAACATCAGAACAGCACAGGAGCAAACATGGCAACACGAATTGAATTTCCCGCGCACGGAGGCCCCGAGGTTCTGCATGCGGTCGAGTTTACCCCTAACGATCCTGCCGAGCACGAAATCCAGGTAGAAAACAAAGCTATCGGTATCAACTATATCGACACCTACATCCGCAGCGGCTTGTATCCACCGCCCTCGCTGCCGAGCGGTTTGGGCACTGAAGCCGCCGGTATCGTTACTAAAATCGGCAGCGGCGTTAAACATATCAACGTTGGCGATCGGGTGGTGTATGCCCAGTCCGCGCTTGGCGCTTATAGTTCGGTGCATAACGTACATGCCGATAAAGCGGCGATTTTGCCGAATGCGATTTCCTTTGAGCAGGCCGCCGCCTCGTTTCTTAAAGGGCTGACCGTCTGGTATCTGCTGCGCAAAACCTATGAAATAAAAGCCAATGAAACCTTCTTGTTCCATGCGGCGGCGGGCGGCGTGGGGCTGATTGCCTGCCAGTGGGCGAAAGCGCTTGGGGCGAAACTTATCGGCACCGTCGGCAGCGAGCAAAAAGCGCAGCGCGCCCGGCAGGCCGGCGCCTGGGAAACCATTAACTATCGCGAAGAAAATATTGCCGAGCGCGTCAAAGCGCTAACCGGCGGTAAAAAAGTCGCCGTGGTTTACGATTCCGTGGGTAAAGATACCTGGGAAGCCTCGCTCGATTGTCTTCAGCGGCGTGGGCTGATGGTCAGCTTCGGCAATTCATCTGGCCCGGTAACCGGCGTGAATTTGGGTATCCTCAATCAGAAAGGCTCACTGTATGTGACCCGCCCTTCTCTGCAAGGCTACATCACCAACCGGGAAGAGCTGACGGAAGCCAGCAACGAGCTATTTTCGCTGATCGCCAGCGGCGTGATCAAAGTCGATGTGGCGGATAATCAGAAATACGCCCTGCGTGACGCCAGACGCGCGCATGAGATCCTGGAAAGCCGGGTGACCGAGGGATCGAGCCTGCTGCTACCGTAACGGGATGAGATCGCCGGAAAAGTTTAGGGCCTCCCGAAGGAGGCCCTGACTTTTTTTGTTCGGCTGTATGTAGGGTACAGCGCGATGAATTCGTTATCGCGCTAATAGTGACAGATTTAATACGCAATGCCTACGCTGTTTTATGCAAAATTACTCAGGTTGTGACACACCGCTCAATCCCCAAAATGATGGCTTAGTAGCGCCAGCGATCTTCGCGGCGATAGCGGGTTGTGGTCGGCGATTTCATCGCCCGAATGACCCATACGACGGCCACCGCCAGCAGCAACCAGGGTAGCAGCTTAAACATTAATGCGAACAGGCCGCCAAAGAACATCAGCGCGGTGGCGACGACCAGCGCGGCAATAATGCCAAGCAGCGAGATGCCGGTGACCAGCAACATGACAAAAAAGCCAATAACAAATAAGAGTTCCAGCATGGTCTTCTCCCGAAATAAATAACCAGATAGCTGATTGGCTATTTCAAGAATCGTGCCAGTTATAACCCATTGAATTAAAACAAAACGCCCCACAGCAGTGCTGTAGGGCGTGGCGAAATAGACCAGTTTTTAGCGAAAAGTTTAACGCTTATCGGCAACCAGCTTCAGCGCGTGCTCCAGCACGTTAATATCGGCGCCCGCTTTGTGGGCGTTTTCGCTGAGATAGCGGCGCCACTGACGCGCGCCGGGGATCCCCTGGAACAATCCCAGCATATGGCGGGTGATATGGCCAAGATAGGTACCGCTGCTGAGCTCTCGCTCGATATAGGGATACATTGCGCGCACCACCGCCACCGGATCGGCATCCGCGCCGTCGACGCCGAAAATCTCGCGATCCACAGAAGCCAGAATGCCCGGGTTTTGATAGGCTTCGCGCCCCACCATCACGCCGTCCATATGCTCAAGCTGCTGTTTAGCCTCTGCCAGAGATTTAATTCCGCCGTTAATCGCCATCGTCAGATGCGGAAAATCACGTTTCAGTTGCCAGACGCGCGGATAATCCAGCAGCGGGATTTCGCGGTTCTCTTTCGGGCTCAGGCCGGAAAGCCAGGCTTTACGGGCGTGAATGATGAACATTTCACACTCCCCTTTGCCGGAGACGGTCTCAATGAAATCACACAGGAATTCATAGCTATCCCGATCGTCAATGCCAATACGGGTTTTTACCGTTACCGGGATCGACACCACGTCGCGCATCGCTTTGATGCAGTCCGCCACCAGCGCGGCATTGCCCATCAGACAGGCGCCAAACATCCCGTTTTGCACGCGGTCAGAGGGGCAACCTACATTGAGGTTAATCTCATCATAGCCGCGCGCCTCGGCGAGCTTCGCGCATTGCGCTAACGCCGCAGGATCGCTACCGCCCAACTGCAGCGCTACCGGATGTTCTTCTTCGCTATAGGCCAGGTAGTCGCCTTTACCGTGAATTATCGCGCCGGTGGTGACCATTTCGGTGTACAGCAGAGTATGGCGCGACAGCAGACGCAGGAAGTAGCGGCAATGTCTGTCGGTCCAATCGAGCATGGGCGCGATAGAAAAACGGTGGGCGGCAAAAGCGGTAGACGTGGATTCTGGCATCATGGCGAATAAATAAGCATCCGGGTAAAAAGGGGCGCTACTATAGCACAAACACAAACCACGGCGCATAGCGTCGAACGCCACGCACCATGGTGAAAATGTGGCCTATATTTTACGCGGTTTACCGTCGTGCGGGCCAAAGAACTGCGGAGGATGATCTACCCAGCGGTCCTGGCGAGTCGCGGCATAACCCGGGTTCAACGGATAGTAGATACGGTTGTGCTTTTTATTCGCTTCGCCAACGACCAGCAGCCGCACCTCCTGCTCGGTATTATTCAGGAAGGTATGACATACGCCAGTTCCCGCCGGAAAACCAACGCTATCGCCCGGCTCCAGCTTCCATAGATAGCCATTGATCCAGACTTCCGGAAAACCTTCCAGCACATAGATAAACTCTTCTTCATCGCTTTCCGCATGCGGATAAGAGGTTCTTCGTCCCGGCGGTAAACGTTCATGATGGATGCCCAGCCGATTTAGCCGTAGGCCGTGGGCAAGAGGCGCGCCAATAGAAAAAAGCTCGTGACTATCGGGGTAGGTGGAATCATCCGCACCTTCCAGTTCGCGCCAATGTCGAATGCAATCAGGTCGTTTCATCGTTTTCTCCCGAAAATGAGATACATCAGGTATAGCAAAGCTTGCAGGATCTCGGCGTTTTACCTGGTTCGTGATAAAGTAACAGTTTCAACATCACGCAACCAGAGGATGCTCATGGATAACACCACTTCGCAAGAAATGTTAGCGCAGGCTGAAAAGCTTTGCGTGCAACGTGGCGTACGCCTGACCCCGCAGCGTCTGGAAGTGTTGCGTCTGATGAGCCTGCAGCAAGGGGCGATTAGCGCCTACGATCTGCTGGATCTGCTGCGTGAAAAAGAGCCGCAGGCGAAGCCGCCGACGGTCTATCGCGCGCTGGAGTTTCTGCTGGAGCAAGGTTTTGTGCACAAAGTGGAATCGACCAACAGCTATGTGCTGTGCCACCTTTTCGATCAGCCCACCCACAGTTCGGCGATGTTTATCTGCGATCGCTGCGGCGTGGTCAAAGAAGAGTGTGCGGAAGGCGTAGAAGATATCATGCATACGCTGGCGGCCAGAATGGGCTTTGCTCTACGGCATAATGTGATTGAAGCGCATGGGTTGTGCGCGGCCTGCGTGGAAGTCGAAGCCTGCAGCGCCCGCGAACACTGCCATCACGATCATACTATCCAGATTAAAAAGAAAGCCCGCTGAGTCGGGCGACGTCAGCGGGAAGCTACGGCATATCGCTATGCCGTTAGACAGGCATAAACAGGGGGTCAAAACAGAATTCGCTACCAGCGCGTATCGTTCTTACGCTCCCAGTCAGACACCTCTTTTTCGGCCTGATCTTTCGCATAGCCGTAGCGTTCCTGAATTTTACCGACTAGCTGATCGCGCTTCCCTTCAATGACCGTCATATCGTCATCGGTCAGTTTACCCCACTGTTCCTTGGCTTTACCTTTCAACTGTTTCCAGTTACCGCTGATTTCGTCTTTATTCATCATTACGTCCTCATGATTCGGTGGGTTAACAGCCCGTTTTGTTCCGGACATGGTAATAACTATAGATGACAATGCTGACGACGATTCGTTATTCGGAATTTTTAACCATCATGCCGATTGAAAACGCTGGGGGAATTTTCCCGGCTCGCGCTGCGCTCAGCCGGGATACTTACATTCAGGAGGGTGAATTAAACCAGGTGCCACGCTGCCAGTGGCGGCGCCAGATGAGCGCCAGCGAAATTCCACGCAGCGCGAGGAACACCGCCAGCGCCAGCCATAGGCCGTGGTTGCCGAGCATGGGCACAGAGAGCAACGTTACCGCAAACCCCGCGGCGGCTACCGCCATGCTATTACGCATCTCCGCGCCGCGCGTCGCGCCAATAAACATGCCATCCAGCAGATAACACCAGACGCCAATCACCGGCAGGATCATCTGCCAGAACAGATAGCGGTCTGCCAGCTGCTGCAATGATGGGATAGAGGTCAATAGCGCGACGATATGCTCACCCGCCAAGCTATAGATCAGCGCGAACGCCAGCGCGACCATTCCCGATTGCCGGCAGGCCGCGCGCCAGACTTCCAGCAGTTGGCTACCGTCACGCGCGCCGTAGGCCTGCCCGGAATGGGCTTCGACGGCATAGGCAAAACCGTCCAGCGCGTAAGCGGTAAAGGTCAGCATGGTCATCAGTACCGCATTGACCGCCACCACGTCGCTGCCAAGACGGGCGCCGAAGACGGTGATGGCGCCAAAGCAGAGCTGCAGCAACAGCGAACGCAGCATGATGTCGCGGTTAAGCGCCAGCAGGCGCCGCATATTGCCGCGCCACGCCTCTTTCAACATGGCAAACGTCACGCCGCGTAGCGCCAGCACCCGTTTCGCCATTAGCAGGCCGATGATAAAGGTGGCGTATTCCGACAGCGCCGTCGCCAATGCCGCCCCCTGCACGTTCATATGCAGCCCCATCACCAGCCACAGATCGAGCACGATATTCAGCAAATTACCGACCACCAGCAGGATGACCGGGGCGCGAGCGTACTGGACGCCAAGCAACCACCCTAACAGCACCAGGTTGGCCAACGACGCCGGGGCGCTGAGCCAGCGGATTTCAAGGAACCGCCTGGCCTGTTCCAGTACCGCCTCGCTGCCGCCGACGATATGCAGCGCGAGGTCAATGAGCGGCATGCGGAACAGAACGATGAGCAGCCCGGCGGCCAGCGCCAGGATCAGCGGTTGCACCAGCGCGCGCGCCAGCCGCTGCGGATCTTTGGCCCCATAGGCCTGAGCGGTTAAGCCAGTGGTGCTCATTCGCAGGAACAGCAGCAGCATAAAGAGGAAACTGGTCGCCGTCGCGCCGACGGCGACGCCGCCAAGGTATACGGGGCTATCAAGATGGCCGACAACGGCGGTATCGACCAGCCCCAACAGCGGAACGGTAATGTTCGAGAAAATCATCGGTAGCGCGAGGCGCCACAGTGCTTTATCGGCGGCGTTGAGCAGCATGAAGAGGGACCAGACAGAGGAGGAACATCGCAGCGTCATGCATCATGATGACGCTGCGTTAGGACGGGAGTTACAGCCACTCACCGTTACGGATCACGCCGACGGCCAGACCTTCAATGGTGAAGCTCTGCTGGCGCAGATCGACGACGATTGGGGAAAACTCGCTGTTTTCCGGCAGCAGTTCAACGACGTTGCCCTGCTTTTTCAGACGTTTTACGGTGACTTCTTCATCGATACGCGCGACGACGACCTGGCCGTTACGCACGTCCTGAGTTTTATGCACCGCCAGCAGATCGCCGTCGAGGATACCGATGTCTTTCATCGACATCCCGCTAACGCGCAGCAGGAAGTCGGCATTCGGTTTAAACATCGCTGGATCAACCTGGTAGTGACCTTCAATATGCTGCTGCGCCAGCAGCGGCTCGCCCGCGGCGACGCGGCCAATCAGCGGCAGGCCATGTTCTTCTTCCGTCAGCAGACGAATGCCGCGTGAAGCGCCGGAGACGATTTCAATCGCGCCTTTACGCGCCAGCGCTTTGAGGTGTTCTTCCGCCGCGTTCGGGGAACGGAACCCCAAGCGCTGAGCAATTTCCGCACGCGTCGGCGGCATGCCCGTTTGGCTGATGTGATCCCGGATGAGATCAAACACCTCTTGCTGCCTGGTCGTTAACGCTTTCATTCCGCCCCCTGGGTGTATATACAGTTATGCTGTGAGTATATACAGCTAATGGTGATTTTGGAACCACATATCATATAAAAATCAGGAGATTCTTTGCGTTTTGCGAGCGTTGCCGACAAGACTTAGCGGTAATGCGACCACAAAAGCATGGTCCAGGTGATCAACGCGATGATTATCGCCAGCAGTACCGCCGCCGAGCCCATATCCTTGGCGCGCCCGGAAAGCTCATGATGCTCAGGCCCGATTCGGTCAACCACCGCTTCAATCGCGCTGTTTAGAATTTCGACTATCATCACTAACAGGACCGAGCCAATGAGCAGGACTCGCGTAATGACATCGACATCCAGCCAGCAGGCTATCGCCACGGCCACAATAGCGGCGACGCCTTCCTGGCGGAAAGCGGCTTCGTTCACCCACGCCGCGCGGAAACCTTTCCAGGAATAACCTGCTGCTTTAATGATTCTGGTTAACCCAGTGGTATTATTGGCCATCAAAAAGAACCTTTTAATGTAAATGACGTCGCTGAGTGTACGTGTTTGCCGTGTGACAACGGAAATTTTGTACGCTTTCTGTTATTCTTGCCGCGCATTTGCATGATTAACCAGAGGCTTCACATCGTTTATGTCCGGCTGGCAACGAATTTACTATAAATTACTGAATTTACCATTACGGGTGCTGGTAAAAAGCAAGTCTATTCCGGCAGAACCTGCTCAGGAATTAGGGCTCGATACCTCGCGTCCGATAATGTACGTCTTGCCTTATAACTCCAAGGCGGACCTGCTGACCCTGCGCGCCCAGTGCCTGGCGCATGATTTACCCGACCCTTTTGAACCGCTGGAAATCGACGGCACACTGCTGCCGCGCTACGTTTTCATCCACGGCGGTCCGCGCGTGTTTACCTACTACACGCCGAAAGAAGAGTCCATCAAGCTTTTCCACGACTACCTGGATCTGCACCGTAATCATCCCGACCTCGACGTGCAAATGGTACCGGTGTCGGTCATGTTCGGCCGCGCGCCGGGTCGTGAAAAAGGCGAAGAGAATCCGCCGCTGCGGATGCTTAACGGTATTCAGAAATTCTTCGCCGTCTCCTGGCTTGGCCGCGATAGCTTCGTGCGTTTCTCGCCTTCTGTCTCTCTGCGTCGCATGGCGGATGAGCACGGGACCGATAAAATCATCGCCCAGAAGCTGGCCCGCGTGGCGCGTATGCACTTCGCCCGTCAACGTCTGGCCGCCGTCGGCCCGCGCCTCCCTGCCCGCCAGGATCTGTTCAACAAGCTGCTGGCATCGAAAGCTATCGCCCGCGCGGTAGAAGATGAAGCGCGCAGCAAGAAGATATCTCACGAGAAGGCCCAGCAGAACGCCATCGCGCTGATGGAAGAGATTGCCGCTAACTTCTCTTATGAAATGATCCGCCTGACTGACCGTATTCTGGGCTTTACCTGGAACCGTCTGTATCAGGGGATTAACGTGCATAACGCCGAGCGCGTACGCCAGCTGGCGCATGACGGCCATGAGATTGTCTATGTGCCCTGTCACCGTAGCCACATGGACTACCTGCTGCTCTCTTATGTGCTTTATCATCAGGGGCTGGTGCCGCCGCATATCGCCGCCGGCATAAACCTCAACTTCTGGCCGGCCGGGCCGATTTTCCGCCGCCTGGGCGCTTTCTTTATTCGCCGTACCTTTAAGGGCAACAAGCTCTACTCCACGGTATTCCGCGAATATCTTGGCGAGCTGTTCAGCCGTGGTTATTCGGTGGAATACTTTGTCGAAGGCGGGCGTTCCCGTACCGGCCGTCTGCTGGATCCGAAAACCGGCACCCTGTCGATGACTATCCAGGCGATGCTGCGCGGCGGTAGCCGCCCCATCACGCTGGTGCCGATTTATATCGGCTACGAGCACGTGATGGAAGTCGGTACCTACGCCAAAGAGCTGCGCGGCGCGACAAAAGAAAAAGAGAGCCTGCCGCAGATGGTGCGCGGCCTCAGCAAGCTGCGTAATCTCGGCCAGGGCTACGTTAACTTCGGCGAACCGCTGCCGCTGATGACCTACCTCAATCAGCACGTACCGGAATGGCGCGAAGCCATCGATCCTATAGAAGCCGTCCGCCCTTCCTGGCTGACGCCGACGGTGAATAATATCGCCGCCGATCTGATGGTGCGCATCAACAATGCCGGGGCGGCCAACGCCATGAACCTGTGCTGTACGGCGCTTCTGGCGTCGCGTCAGCGTTCTTTGACCCGTGAGCAGCTGACCCAGCAGTTGGATTGCTACCTCGACCTACTGCGTAACGTGCCGTACTCCACCGATTCGACCGCGCCGACGGCTTCCGCCAGCGAGCTTATCGACCACGCGCTGCAGATGAACAAGTTCGAAGTCGAGAAAGACACCATCGGCGATATCATCATCCTGCCGCGCGAGCAGGCGGTGCTGATGACCTACTATCGCAACAACATCGCCCATATGCTGGTGATGCCGTCGCTGCTGGCCGCTATCGTGACCCAGCATCGCCGCATCTCCCGTAGCGAAGTGCTGCGTCATGTCGAGATGTTCTATCCGTTCCTGAAAGCCGAGCTGTTCCTGCGCTGGGAAAAAGCAGAACTGGCGGGCGTTATCGATGCGCTGATGGCGGAAATGCAGCGTCAGGGTCTGGTGGTACTGAATGGCGATGAGATGAGCGTCAACCCGGCGCACTCTCGTTCCCTGCAGCTATTGGCCGCCGGCGCGCGCGAGACGTTACAGCGCTACGCGATCACCTTCTGGCTGTTGAGCGCCAACCCGTCCATCAACCGCAGTACGCTGGAAAAAGAGAGCCGCACCATGGCGCAGCGTCTGTCGGTACTGCACGGTATCAACGCGCCGGAGTTCTTCGATAAGGCGGTGTTCAGTACCCTGGTGCTGACCCTGCGTGACGAAGGCTACATCAGCGATACCGGCGATGCCGAGCCGGCAGAGACCCTGAAGGTCTACCAGATGCTGGCGGATTTGATTACGTCAGATGTACGTTTGACGATTGAGAGCGCCGCTCAGGACGACGCATAATATTGCGGCTTCTGTTCCCCGGCTCGCGGCGCGAGTCGGGGAAAGAAGGATTTACTGCAGGTAACTCATCGCCAGACCGAGAAACAGCACCAGCCCAACGTAGTTATTATTCATAAACGCTTTGAAGCAGTTATCGCGTTCGCGCTTGAAGATAAGCTTCTGCTGCCAGACAAACAATCCTGCCGCAATAAACAGCGACCAGTAGAATGCCCAGTTCAGCCCATTCAGCCAGCCCACCGCGCCCATCAATACCAGCACGGCAACCTGCAGAATACCGATAATCAAACGATCGTTTTCACCGAACAGGATCGCCGTCGACTTAATGCCGATTTTGACATCATCGTCGCGATCGACCATCGCATACTGGGTATCGTAAGCGACCGCCCACAGAATATTAGCGAGGAACATCAGCCAGCAGCTGAGCGGCAGCGCTTCACTCACCGCCGAGAAAGCCATCGGGATCGACCAGCCAAAGGCCGCGCCCAGCACCACCTGCGGCAGATGGGTATAGCGCTTCATAAAGGGATAAACCCAGGCTAGCGCCAGCGCCGCGACCGACAGCAGGATGGTCATGGTATTGAGCGTCAGCACCAGCAGGAAGGAGAGCCCTACCAGCACCGCGAATAATATCCGCGCTTCTTTTTCCGTGACCTCGCCGCTTGGTAGCGGGCGACGAGCCGTACGCTTCACGTGACCATCAAATTTACGGTCGGCATAGTCATTCACCACGCAGCCGGCGGCGCGCATCAACCAGACGCCAGCGACAAACACCGCCAGAATCCACAACGGCGGCACCCCGGGTGAAGCCACCCATAACGCCCACAGCGTCGGCCACAGCAGCAATAGCGCGCCGATTGGTTTGTCAGTACGCATCAGGCGGTGAAACGCCAACAGCTTATTCTGCGTCAGACTCCACTCCATTTTCTCTTCCTCTTAATACAATGGCGATGCAGGCAGAAAAAGCTCTGTCAGCAGCAGCGGTTTGCCGCTCAGCCGGAGACGGGAACGTCGCCCCCACAGCTGTGCACTACGACCAATCTCAATAAAATCACGGGTTAACGTCGACGATGTAAACAGATACCGGCCCAGCGGCGTCTGCCCCAGCTGCTGCAGGGCTAATTCCGGGCCGCATAGCGTCGATTCCGGCACGAGGGTACGACCGGCAAGCCAGGGTTCGCCATCGGCGCAAAGAATGATCTCCCGGAGCCAATAACGCGCTTCTTCCGGCAGCAGGGATTCTTCGCCAGCCAGCGCGTCGCGCCCGACGAAACCTTCGTTAATCATGGTCACGGTGACCTTTTTCCCTTGTTGCTCAAAGCGTTTGGTCATTGAGTCTTCCAGCAACAGCCAGTCGCGCAGCGGCGCGTCCAGCTCGGGTATGGCGGCAAAATAGCGCAGCGCACGCAGTTGCGTAAGCGCAGGATGTGGCATGCCTGATTCTCCGGTACAAAACGTGCAGGCATTGTATCGCAGAATAGCGTTTTGAGGGCGGGCAAACGTCAATATACGATCATCCGCGCAACAGGCATGCAACAGTTGCCGCTGCGCGATAAAAAAAAGTGCGTCCAGGCGGACGCACCTAAAGGCTGTGCCTAAACATCAGCATTGTGGGGAGACGGTCACCCCTTGCCTTTTACACTGCTGATAAAGGTGGAACGAGCAGATTTCGAGCCGAGGCGCTCAGCTTCGTTCATCAATTTCAGGGCTTTGTCGATATCGCCTTGTTTCACCGCTTTCTTGATACCGTTGTTGAAGTAGGTTTCGGTATCGTCAAGCATCGGTTCGCTTTTCGCCGCTGGGGCGGCAGCAGCCGGCGCGACAACAGGCGCAGCGGACGGGGCGTTATAGACCGGCGCCGCGGTATTGCCGACGGTCACCGGGCCAGGGCCGGAAGATCCAAACAGCGGGCCCACCAGCACGCTGGAACTCGAAGACGTTTTCACCTTCAGGCTCAAGGTGCCGTCAGTGGTATGTTTAGCGATCGGATCCGGAATGTCCGGCACCGCGTTACCGGTGCCTTTCGCGTAGGCTTTCGCCGGGTCGATTAATTTAGTGGTCTGCTGCAGATCCTGAGGAGTGGTAAACACCAGCACATAAATTTTCTGCTGTCCCAGCGCCGGCGTCAGGCGCATTACTCCTTCCAGGCGGTCGGCGCTCATTACGCCCGGCTCCAGATAGGTAAAATAGCTGCTCGGGAAGAAGGCGGACGGCGTCATGCTCTGATCGAGGATCAGCACGTTTGGCGCGTAGACGCTGGTCTGTTTGTCGACTTCGCTGGTCAGCGTCAGGGTTAACTCGCCGATATTGGCCGGTACGCTATAGGCCACCACCGGCCCGGCGATACCGGGGACATTCAACGTTTGTCCGGCGATCGCCACTTTGGAGGTTTGGGTTTTCGATTGATCGACCGGCGTCCAGGTCAACTGCTGCAGCGAGGAAGCCGGGATTGACGGCGCGGCAGAGGTATTCTGCGGCACGAAATTGACATCAGCAAAACTGACTGCGGGTACGCTGGCCAGCAGGCCGGCGGACAGGCAGAGGGCAACGAGACTTTTCTTCATATTCATTGTTATCACCTCAATTCCTATGGCCGAGCGTTAGCCAGGCAATAGCGCGCTGGGCCGAAAACAGAGGGGCTGCCGCCCCTCTTTACTCATCATGATGCGGATTGCATTACCACCAGATTTCCATCTGGGCGCCGAAGGTCCACTCATCGTTGTCGCCGCGGCTGGAAGTGTTGATGCCGGTACCAGAGGTATCGCGCATGGCAACACCGCTATCGGTGTAACCCCACTTCTCATCCCACTTCGCGTAGGTGGCGAACAGACGAATTGCCGGACGGGACCAGATGCTGTCGCCCGCCTGCCACTGTTGCGCCAGGGTGATTTTGTACTGGTTGTTGCTGTCGCCGGTTTTCTGCGATTTGACGTTGTCGTAGCCGACTTCCAACAGGGTGCTCATGATCGGCGTCCATTTGTACATAGGACGTACGCCGACGGTCCACCATTTGGTACCGTTGTTGTTGTCCAGGTTGACGTCCTGGTACATGGCGACGTACATCATGTCCCAATCGTCCGCCAGAGAGACCGCGCCGTGGTCAAGCACACGCCACATGGAACCATCGTTATTGATGCTGCCGCCCTGCGGTACGCCTTTACCGTTGGAGGTCATGGCGTCGGTCGCGTACTGCAGAACAAATTTGTTGTAGCCTTTCAGGATGCTCTGGGTATGTTCAGCGGTGAACATCCAGCCATCTTTCGATGCATCCGGCTGCAGGTAGTAGTCATCCGGCACGTTGGTGTGACCATAGTCCACGCCCAGCTCCAGCGTACCGCCCGGGTTGGTTTCCATCTGCGCTAAACGCACGTCGAAGACGTCGTTCGGTACCAGATGATCGTAAACGCGTTCGCCAGTCAGCGGATCGCGGTCAGCATAGGTTGCCGAGCCGCCGGATTCAGAAGAACGAGTGGCGGCCAGAGAGAGTTTACCGAAGCCCAGATCGATGTTTTCGATACCGGCGCCTGGACCGGAAATATCCCAGTAGTAGAAGTCGATCATGTGAACGTCATGACGCTGATAGAAGCGCTTACCGGCCCACAGGGTTGATCCCGGCAGCCAGTCGATCAGGTTTTTACCCTGCACGTTAACTTCACGGAAGGCCGGGCTGGTAGATTCCCAGTCGTTCTGCTGCGATACCGAGTAGGCAACGTTGGTATCGAAGTAGAAGCTCTTATCGCCCTCTTTCCACACTTCCTGGCCCAGTTTCAGTTCAGCGTAAGTTTCACATTCGTTACCGAGACGGTATTTACTTTGAGCGCCGGTGGCCTGGAAGCACTGCTGTTCGCCGCCGCTGCCGGTCCAGCCAATACCGGAACGCGCGTAGCCGTGGAAATCGACAGCCAGCGCCTGGGCAGACATCACGCCCGCCGCAACGGCTACCGCCAGTGGAAGTTTGCGCAGAGTAATCATTATTCTATCTCCTGAGATCATTGCTTTTCTTTGAACACTTCCCCGTCGGCCGCCGCATGGTTGGCTGCGCGCTGGGTTCGCGTCTTCTTTTAATGGGGAACCTTATACGCCCGGCTCTTTATGCAACCGACGACAAGCGGTGCCATCCTCACGGAATAAATGGCAGCGCTCCGGCGGCAAACCGATGGCGAATGTGGCTCCCTCTTCTACCAACACCACGTCATTCTGGCGGTACACCAGGTTCTGACGGATGGCGGGGATCTGGATATGAATTTGCGTTTCGTGACCAAGCTGTTCGACCACCTGCACTTCGCCCTCAAGGGTGACATCGGCGATGTCGCTCGGCAGCAGGTGTTCCGGGCGGATGCCCAAAGACATATTGGCGCCGACCTGAACGTGGGCGCTGTCTACCGGCAGCCAGACCTGCTGGCGGTTCGGTAGTTCGACCTGTACCTGTTCGATGGCGGTCGCGGTGACTTTGACCGGCAGGAAGTTCATCTTCGGCGAACCGATAAAGCCCGCGACAAAGCGGTCTGCCGGATAGTGATAGAGTTCCAGCGGTTTCCCGACCTGCGCGACGCGGCCGGCATCCAGCACCACAATTTTGTCGGCCAGGGTCATGGCTTCCACCTGATCGTGGGTGACGTAAATCATCGTGCGGCCAAGGCGCTTATGCAGACGGGAGATTTCGATACGCATCTGCACGCGCAGTGCGGCATCAAGGTTGGACAGGGGTTCATCAAGCAGGAAAACCCGCGGCTCGGCGACCAGGGTACGGCCAATGGCCACGCGCTGACGCTGGCCGCCGGAGAGCGCTTTCGGCTTACGCTCCAGCAGGTGCGCCAGCTGTAACACTTCGGCGACCTGGGTCACGCGCTGGTTAATCACCTCTTTTTTCGCTCCGGCCAGCTTCAGGCCAAAAGACATGTTTTCGGCAACGGAAAGGTGGGGATAGAGCGCATAAGACTGGAATACCATGCCGATACCGCGCTCGGCGGGCGGCACATCGTTCATTCGGGTATCGCCAATAAACAGATCGCCGCTGGTGACCGTTTCCAGTCCGGCAATCATACGCAGCAGGGTGGATTTGCCGCAGCCCGACGGTCCTACAAACACGACGAACTCCCCATCCTGGATCTCGAGATTGATATCTTTAGATACCACCACGTCGCCCCAGGCTTTCGTTACATTTCGTAGCTGTACGCTCGCCATGCCCTTCTCCCTTCGTTACAACCTGTCACTTAAAGACACATTCAAGATGGGCTGACTATGCGGCATTCATTACGTTGGCAAATCCTCCACCCCCCGGGTTTTTGATGGGGGAGGAGACGGGAGGATGAGAAATTGCCTCTCGCCGCCGGAAGTTCCCGGCAAAAGGTCATTTCGTGATCGAAGCGACAAAAACGGTGGCTTTTTTATGTGCTCCAGGGCCCATTACCGGCATTTCTGCAATGCGGATCACATAAACGGCGGGCGGGGCGTAGACATAGGGAGGATGGAAAGAGGTTGTTAAAAAAGGAAACTCATCAGCGTTAAACCACTCAAGTGTATCCACGAGCACATCACCAAATAGGACGGGTATATGAAAATCAAAACTGGCGCTCGCATCCTCGCGCTGTCTGCATTGACGACGATGATGTTTTCCGCCTCTGCCCTCGCAAAAATTGAAGAAGGTAAGCTGGTTATCTGGATTAACGGCGATAAAGGCTATAACGGCCTCGCTGAAGTGGGTAAAAAGTTCGAAAAAGATACCGGCATTAAAGTTTCCGTAGAACATCCGGATAAGCTGGAAGAGAAGTTTCCGCAGGTTGCGGCGACCGGCGACGGCCCGGATATCATCTTCTGGGCGCATGACCGTTTTGGCGGCTACGCGCAGTCCGGTCTGCTGGCGGAAATCACCCCGGATAAAGCGTTCCAGGACAAACTCTATCCGTTCACCTGGGATGCCGTACGCTACAACGGCAAACTGATCGCTTACCCGGTGGCAGTGGAAGCCCTGTCGCTGATTTATAACAAAGACCTGGTCCCGAACCCGCCGAAAACCTGGGAAGAGATCCCTGCGCTGGATAAAGAGCTGAAGGCGAAAGGTAAGAGCGCGCTGATGTTCAACCTGCAAGAACCGTACTTCACCTGGCCGCTGATTGCCGCCGATGGCGGATACGCGTTTAAGTTTGAAAACGGCAAATACGACGTGAAAAACGTCGGCGTCGATAGCGCCGGGGCAAAAGCCGGTCTGACCTTCCTGGTCGACCTCATCAAGAATAAACACATGAATGCCGACACCGACTACTCCATCGCGGAAGCGGCGTTCAACAAAGGCGAAACCGCGATGACCATCAACGGTCCGTGGGCGTGGTCGAACATAGACAAAGGTAAGGTTAACTACGGCGTTACTCTGCTGCCGACCTTCAAAGGCAAACCGTCTAAACCATTCGTTGGCGTACTGAGCGCCGGGATTAACGCCGCCAGCCCGAATAAAGAACTGGCGAAAGAGTTTCTTGAAAACTACCTGATGACCGATCAGGGCCTGGAATCGGTGAACAACGATAAACCGCTGGGCGCCGTGGCGCTGAAATCCTTCCAGGAGAAGCTGGAAAAAGACCCGCGTATCGCCGCCACCATGGCTAACGCGCAGAAAGGCGAAATCATGCCGAACATTCCGCAGATGTCTGCATTCTGGTATGCCGTCCGTACCGCGGTTATCAACGCCGCAAGCGGCCGTCAGACCGTCGATGCCGCACTGAAGGATGCACAGGGCCGTATCACCAAGTAATACCGTCGCACACGTGCCGGATGGCGGCATAAATGCCTTATCCGGCCTACACGCTTTGTAGGCCGGATAAGCACAGCGCCATCAGGCACTCTTGTCGACAGATATTTAACGTTGTAGAGGATGATCCCCATGGATGCCGTTAAAAAGAAACACTGGTGGCAAAGCCCGCAACTCACATGGTCTGTGATTGGTTTGCTGTGCCTGCTGGTGGGTTACCTTGTTGTTTTAATGTACGCCCAGGGGGAGTACCTGTTCGCCATCATGACGCTGATTTTAAGCTCGGTTGGCCTGTATATTTTTTCTAATCGCAAGGCTTACGCCTGGCGCTATGTTTATCCGGGTCTCGCCGGGATGGGGCTGTTTGTTCTGTTTCCGCTGATCTGTACCATTGCCATCGCCTTCACTAACTACAGCAGCACCAACCAGCTCACCTTCGAACGCGCCCAGCAGGTACTGATGGACCGTTCTTTCCAGGCCGGCAAAGCCTATAACTTCTCACTCTACCCGGCGGGCGATGAGTGGCAGCTGGCGCTGACGGACGGTGAAAGCGGTAAAAATTATCTCTCCGAAGCCTTTAAATTTGGCGGCGAGCAGAAGCTGGCGTTAAAAGAAGCCGATGTCCTGCCGCAAGGCGAACGCGCGAATTTACGCGTAATCACCCAGAACCGCGCCGCGCTGAACCAACTGACCGCCGTGCTGCCGGATGAAAGCAAAGTGATTATGAGTTCACTGCGCCAGTTCTCCGGTACCCAACCGCTGTACGCGCTGGCCAACGACGGCACGCTCACTAACAACCAAAGCGGCGTAAAATATCGCCCTAACGCCGACATCGGCTTTTATCAATCCATCAATGCCGATGGCAGCTGGGGCAATGAGAAGCTGAGCCCGGGTTATACCGTTACCATCGGCTGGGATAACTTCACCCGCGTTTTCCAGGATGAAGGGATCCAGAAACCGTTCTTCGCCATTTTCGTCTGGACCGTGGTGTTCTCGGTGCTGACGGTGATTTTGACCGTCGCCGTGGGAATGGTGCTGGCCTGCCTGGTGCAGTGGGAAGCGTTGAAGGGCAAAGCGATTTACCGCGTGTTGTTGATTCTGCCGTATGCAGTGCCGTCATTTATCTCAATACTGATTTTCAAAGGGCTGTTTAACCAGAGCTTTGGTGAAATCAACATGATGCTGAGCGCGCTGTTCGGCATTAAACCAGCCTGGTTTAGCGACCCAACCACCGCACGCACGATGATCATCATCGTCAACACCTGGCTGGGCTACCCGTACATGATGATTCTGTGCATGGGGCTGCTGAAGGCGATTCCGGACGATCTGTACGAGGCGTCGGCGATGGATGGCGCGGGCCCGTTTCAGAACTTCTTTAAAATTACGCTACCGCTGCTGATCAAGCCGCTCACGCCGCTGATGATTGCCAGCTTCGCCTTTAACTTTAACAACTTCGTACTGATTCAACTGTTAACCAACGGTGGCCCGGACCGTCTCGGCACCACCACGCCGGCCGGTTATACCGACCTGCTGGTGAGCTACACCTATCGTATCGCCTTTGAAGGCGGCGGCGGTCAGGACTTCGGCCTGGCGGCGGCTATCGCCACGCTTATCTTCCTGCTGGTTGGGGCGTTAGCGATTGTGAATCTGAAAGCCACGCGCATGAAGTTTGATTAAGGGAGATAACGACAATGGCTATGGTCCAACCCAAATCGCAGAAGCTACGTTTATTTACCACGCATCTCCTGCTACTGATTTTTATCGCCGCGATTATGTTTCCGCTGCTGATGGTTATCGCTATCTCGCTGCGCGAAGGCAACTTCGCGACCGGCAGTCTGATCCCGGATACCATCTCATGGGAGCACTGGCGTCTGGCATTAGGCTTCAGCGTCGAACACGCCGATGGCCGGGTAACGCCGCCGCCGTTCCCGGTCCTGCTGTGGCTGTGGAACTCAATTAAAGTGGCCGGGATTACTGCGATCGGCATCGTCGCCCTCTCCACCACCTGCGCTTACGCTTTCGCCCGTATGCGCTTCCCGGGTAAAGCGACGCTGCTCAAAGGGATGCTGATTTTCCAGATGTTCCCGGCGGTGCTGTCGCTGGTGGCGCTGTATGCGTTGTTCGACCGCCTCGGTCAATATCTGCCTTTCGTCGGCCTCAACACTCACGGCGGGGTGATCTTCGCCTATATGGGCGGTATCGCGCTGCACGTCTGGACAATTAAGGGCTACTTCGAAACTATCGATGGCTCACTGGAAGAAGCGGCCGCGTTGGATGGCGCCACTCCATGGCAGGCTTTCCGCCTGGTGCTGCTGCCGCTGTCGGTACCGATTCTGGCGGTCGTGTTTATTCTGTCGTTCATCGCCGCGATTACCGAAGTGCCGGTGGCCTCGTTGCTGCTACGCGATGTAAACAGCTATACCCTGGCTGTCGGGATGCAGCAGTATCTCAATCCGCAGAACTACCTGTGGGGTGACTTCGCCGCCGCGGCAGTACTGTCGGCGATTCCGATTACCGTCGTCTTCCTGCTGGCTCAGCGCTGGTTGGTTAACGGCCTGACGGCGGGCGGGGTGAAAGGTTAAGTTTCATCATGTTAGTCCCTTGTTTTACCGCCCCAAATTTCAGAGAGGGTGGGATGTGGTACACGACCCCAACCGGGTACGGCAGCCCACCTCTCCCTGAAAAAGTAGGGCAAATGCCACTGCAATCCTCTACTGGACCCTACATAAATTTCATTTGTGATTGTCGGTCAAGCGGCCCTGGAGGCCGCTTTTTTTATTCCCGTTTAAGACGGTTGGAATTACACAACCACAGGGTAATCACCAGGATAAGGATCGCCGCAGAGTAAATCAGCACCGCCATCGGCGACTCATGGTCGACGATAATAAGCCGCACAATCGCGGTAATACCGATATAGACGAAATAACGCAGCGGGAAGTGAAAACCGGACTCAAAGTATTTCACAATCAGCGCGATAAACTCGAAGTAGAGAAAATAGACCACCAGCCCTTCAACCAGCTTGTACTTACTCACCGGCTCCGGCGTAAACAGCACGTGCGCCAGATGCAGGGTCTCCTTTCCCAGGAACACCACCAGAATAATTCCCAGACACAGCAGCGCCAGGTTCAGCACGGCCTGCATGGCCTTCGCAACAAAATTAACCAGCGGACGATATACCGACGGCATAGTGACACCTCAAATGCATGAACGTTGTTGATCTGTATAGCGCAAAAGTGTGATCCAGATCTACTTCGCTTTGCGAGCAGCATCGGTCCTTCAACGCGGTAAATGCAACTAAGAGAAAATTTTACTTCCCGCAACGCTGTGAGCAAGTTAACCAAATCATCCGTTACGCTTAGGACACAACCAAATAACCAACTGAAATTTAAAACATTTACCATTTGAAACAGTTATATCTTAAAATCTGCCACAAGATAAAATTTTTCTCTAATCCGCATTATTTATATGGCTATTAGGGTAAGATTTTTCTCATCCTTTGTCTTAGCATTATCGCAGTTGAATAAAATTTAATTTTGGACATTAAATCATTATGAACTCCGATAACGCTTCCCTGTACGTAAAATGGCTCAAACAAGAAGTTGCCCCGGCTTTAGGTTGTACTGAACCTGTCGCTATTTCCTTCGCTGCCGCCTACGCCGCACAATATTTAGAAAACCCTTGTACTAACATTAGCGGTTTTATTTCCGCCAATCTCTATAAAAACGCGATGGGTGTCACTATTCCCGGCACCACCGTTTGCGGTGTAGCGCTGGCCGCCGCAATTGGCGCATTTGGCGGCAACCCGCAAAAGGGATTAAAAACGCTGGAAGATATCACCCCGCTACACGTCGAAATGGCGCAGAAACTGATCGCCAATCATGCCGTTGATATTGCCGTCGAAGAGACCCCGGACTTTATTCATCTGGATCTAATTCTCTCAGATCACGAGAATACCTGCCGCGTCGTGGTGAAAGGAACCCACACCAACGTGGTCGAGCTTTATATTAATGGCCAGCCGCAGCCACTAAGCGAAAAACAGAATGCGCGCGCCCGGCACGAAACGCTGCCCACTTTTTCGCTACAGCAGGCTTACGAATTTATTAATAGCGCCGACTTTAATGATATTCGCTTTATTCTTGAAGCCGCGCGCTTAAACTCCGCGCTGGCGGCAGAAGGCAAAACCAAAAAATATGGCCTGAACATTAACGGTACCTTTTCTGACGCCGTGAAAAACGGCCTGATGAGCAACGATCTGTTAAGCAAGGTGATCATCAACACCGTCGCCGCTTCAGATGCCCGCATGGGCGGCGCGCCGGTAGTCGCAATGTCTAACTTCGGTTCGGGCAATCAGGGCATTACGGCAACCATGCCGGTAGTGGTGGTTGCAGAGCATCTCGGCGTCGATGAAGAGACCCTGGCGCGCGCTTTGTCTCTATCTCATCTCACCGCCATCTCAATTCATTCTCGTTATACGCGCTTATCTGCGCTATGCGCGGCCTCAACCGCCGCCATGGGCGCAGCTGCCGGGATGGCCTGGCTGTTTACCCGCGATATCAACACCATTAATACCGCGATTATTAATATGGTCAGCGATATTACCGGCATGATTTGTGATGGCGCCTCTAATAGCTGTGCGATGAAAGTCTCGTCCGTGGTATCCAGCGCGTTTAAGGCGGTACTGATGGCGATGCAAAATAGCTGCGCTGGCGCCAATGATGGTATTGTCTGCGCCGATGTCGAGCAGACTATTAATAACCTGTGCCGCCTGGTGATTAAACCAATGACCCTCACCGATAAAGAAATTATTAGCATTATGGTCGCTAAATAATAATATTTAACGGGCCTGAATATTCAGGCCCTGATTAACCTACCCTACCCACATTATTATTTATAAATTAGCAGGTATAGCAGATGAATAAAAAAGTCATCTTCCGTGGCGCCAGCGCCATTATGCCGCTGTGCATCGGCGACTTTCCATTTTCATTTATTGTCGGCGCATTAAGCGTCAGCGCAGGCATGAGCGTCTGGCAGAGCACGGCGTGGTCGGCGATTGTTATTGCCGGTTCGGCGCAAATGCTGGCATTAAATATGCTTAAAACCGGCGCTACGCTCGGGGTTATTATATTCACCACATTAATAATTAACCTACGTCATGTACTGTACAGTGCCTCTATTTCCGGTACCGTCCGTGAAGCATCCTTCTTTAAAAAATGCTTTATGTCCTACGCGCTGACCGACGAAGTGTACGCCACCACCGTCAAAGAGATGGAGGGCAATAAGCAGGATAAATATCTGTTTTATGGCTCGGCGATGATCACCTTCTGGGCGATTTGGGTACTGGCCGATTTCCTCGGCGCGCTGGTCGGCGCTTCCTTCCCGAATATTGAAAAGTATGGTCTGGATTTCGCCATGGTCGCCGCCTTTATCGCCATCGTGGTGCCGCAAATAAAAAGCCAGGCCTGTACCGTCGCCGCCGTGGTGGCCGCCGTCTCCGGCGTGCTGTTGGTCATCCTGCCCTACTCCCTGGGTATTGTCGTCGCCTCAGTACTTGGCGTGCTCGCCGGGCTGTGCGTCGACCTGACTGAAGAACGTAAACAGGCAGCGATTGCCGAATCCGGGATGCCGCTCGTGGAGGCGCTGGAACATGAATAATAGCTACTTTATCGCCCTGACTTTGGGTATGGCCGCCGTGACCTTCCTGATCCGATTTTCGTTTATCGGCCTGGCCGGAAAAATCCAGATGTCCGAACGGGTGACGAAAACGCTGCGCTTCGTCCCGGTCACCGTCCTGCCGGCCATTATCACCATTCAGATCCTGAGCGTGAATTCCAGCATGGAGTTTGACTTAAAGAATCCGAAGGTGATTGCCGCCATTATCTGCACGCTCGCCAGTTTCCGTTTAGGCCTGGTATGGGTGGTAGTGAGCGGCGTTGGCTCGCTGGTGCTGTTGAATTATTTTATGTAACCGTTTGAAGGATAAACCGTATGATTATTACCACCGCTGACGCGCCTGCCGCTATCGGCCCGTACGTGCAGGGCGTCAATCTCGGCGCGATGACCATCACCTCCGGTCAGCTACCGATTAATCCGCTGGACGGCACCATGCCCAGCGATATCGCCGAACAGGCGCGGCAATCGCTGGAAAATGTGAAAGCCATCGTTGAAGCTGCCGGACTCTCGGTGGGGCAGATTGTTAAAACCACGGTGTTTGTCAAAGACCTGCAGGATTTTGCCGCCATCAACGCCGCTTATGAGGCCTTCTTTACCAAGCATCAGGCCGCCTTCCCGGCGCGTTCCTGCGTGGAGGTCTCAAGGCTGCCGAAAGACGCCGGCGTCGAAATCGAAGCCATCGCCTTCGCTCGTTAATCACCCGGCTGGGGGGAAACCTCCAGCCTCCTTCCCCACCGTTTTTCGCCGTTCCTCATTGCTCATTTTGCAGGCACTATACGATGAGATCCGAACGAGGAATGCAGCATGTCGAATGAGCCAAATATTCCCCCTTTTACGCTTCGCGATACCGGCGTTCGCAACGTCATCTGCGGCGAAAACGTGGTCATATACCAGCCCGCCAACCTCTATGATTGCCAGCTCGGCGATAACGTCTTCGTCGGGCCGTTCGTCGAGATTCAAGGGCACACGCGCATCGGCGCGGACAGCAAAATCCAGTCCCACAGTTTTATCTGCGAGTACGTCACCATCGGCCAACGTTGTTTTATCGGCCACGGCGTGATGTTCGCCAACGACATGTTCCGCGATGGCAAACCGAATGCCGACCGCGACAGTTGGGGGCGCATTGAAATCGGCAATGACGTGTCTATCGGCAGCGGCGCCACCATTCTGGCGGTGAGTATCTGCGATGGCGTGGTCATCGGCGCCGGTAGCGTGGTGACAAAATCCATCACTGAGAAAGGCGTTTGGGCGGGCAACCCGGCGAGGCTGCTGCGGCGGCTATAAATAAAAATGCCGACCCGAGGGTCGGCATTCAGGCTTAATTGCGCAGCGCTTATGCGCGCCAGGCTTTATAGCGGTTAATCAGACCGTTGGTAGAGCTGTCGTGGCTGCTAACGTCTGCGCCATCTTTCAGTTCCGGCAGGATGCGGTTAGCCAGCTGTTTACCCAGCTCAACGCCCCACTGATCGAAGGTGAAGATGTTGAGGATCGCGCCCTGGGTGAAGATTTTGTGCTCATACAGCGCAATCAATGCGCCCAGGCTGAACGGGGTGATCTCACGCAGCAGGATGGAGTTGGTCGGACGGTTGCCTTCGAACACTTTGAACGGCACCACGTGCTCAAGCTGAGCCGGGTCTTTACCCTGATCGCGATATTCCTGCTCAACCACTTCGCGGGATTTACCAAAGGCCAGCGCTTCGGTCTGGGCGAAGAAGTTAGACAGCAGTTTCTGATGGTGGTCAGACAGCGGGTTATGGGTGATAGCCGGGGCGATGAAATCGCACGGTACCATTTTGGTGCCCTGGTGGATCAGCTGATAGAACGCGTGCTGGCCGTTAGTCCCCGGCTCGCCCCAGATGATTGGGCCAGTCTGGTAATCCACAACGTTGCCGTTACGGTCAACGTACTTACCGTTGGATTCCATGTTGCCCTGCTGGAAGTAAGCGGCAAAGCGGTGCATGTACTGATCGTACGGCAGAATCGCTTCGGTTTCGGCGCCGAAGAAATTGTTGTACCAGATGCCAATCAGCGCCAGCAGTACCGGCAGGTTTTTCTCAGCCGGGGTGGTGGAGAAGTGTTTGTCCATGGCGTGGGCGCCGGACAGCAGCTGAACGAAGTTGTCGAAGCCGACGGACAGAATGATAGACAGACCGATGGCGGACCACAGGGAGTAACGACCGCCAACCCAGTCCCAGAACTCAAACATGTTAGCCGTATCGATACCGAACTCGCCAACCGCTTTACCGTTGGTGGAGAGCGCCGCGAAGTGTTTCGCCACGTGTTTCTCGTCGCCCGCGGTCGCCAGGAACCAGTCACGCGCGCTGTGGGCGTTGGTCATGGTTTCTTGAGTGGTGAAGGTTTTAGAAGCCACCAGGAACAGCGTGGTTTCCGGATTCACCGCTTTCAGCACTTCGGCGATATGAGTGCCGTCAACGTTAGAAACGAAGTGCATGTTGAGATGGTTTTTATACGGGCGCAGCGCTTCGGTCACCATGAACGGGCCGAGGTCTGAACCGCCGATACCGATGTTCACCACGTCGGTGATCGGTTTACCGGTGTAGCCTTTCCAGCTACCGGAGATAATCGCTTCTGAGAAGGCTTTCATCTTCTCCAGCACCGCGTTGACTTCCGGCATGACATCTTTGCCATCAACCACAATCGGCGTATTGCTGCGGTTGCGCAGCGCGACGTGCAGTACCGCGCGGTCTTCGGTACGGTTAATTTTTTCGCCGGAGAACATCGACTTGATAGCGCCGGCCAGATCGGTCTCTTTCGCCAGATCCTGCAGCTTAGACAGCGTCTCTTCAGTGATGCGGTTCTTGGAGAAGTCCACCAGCATCAGATCGTCAAAAGTAGCGGAGAATTTAGAGAAACGATCGCTATCTTTGGCGAAAAGCTCGCTGATAGTGACGTCTTTCATTTCATCGAAGTGTTTCTGTAATGCCTGCCATGCAGCTGTCTGCGTTGGGTTGATATTTTTCATTAGCAATACTCTTCTGATTTGAAAAATGTGACTTCGGTCGATTGTAGCCTCAGCGGCGGAAAATTGTGATGATTTTTGTGTTATGCCGTTGACGGGGGTCAGAAATAGGGTAAAGAGCTCCCATATTATAGCGATCATTAGGCTTTTTTCTGTTATCCGCCGATGCATGAAAAATCCGCATAACCCTGTCGTTGACATACCCGTCCGGAAGCCTTTATATAGCTGAACTGCCTACGGAACCGTAGGTATGTATTGCTCGCGCATTTCACGCTACAGCGAAGAGTATCGTTGGGGGGTATAATGACCAGTCTCTCCCCAGGCATAGTGAAAGACGTCAGTAATTGCCAGAAGAGGTGCGTTGCCCAGGTAACCGTATTGGAGGAACCAGTCCGGGGAAAATACGTGAGGGGGAGCAACGCCGAGGCGCACAGGCATCTGGTTAAGTCTGTCGCCGGCCACAGGGGCTGAATCCCCTGGGTTGTCACCAGAAGCGTTCGCAGTCGGGCGTTTCATACTCGCGAACCGATGCGCGTCATCGGCGAACGGGTCTACAAGGTGGAGCACTTCTGGGTGACATCGTAGTTTGTTTATCGCTCTGCGCCCACCCTACTTTTCGCTCTTCCCTTGTGCCATGGCTGAGTTAATTTGGCCTGGCTTATTAAGACATTTTGTAGCGCTCCGGTTATTTCCAGCCCGAACCAGGAGCGGTTGTTCAGGAATCGTTTTAATAAGTCAGGCCCCCTGACACGAGGTTGTTATGACAGATTTAGTTGTTGCTAAGTTCGGCGGCACCAGCGTGGCCGATTTCGACGCGATGAATCGTAGCGTCGACGTCGCGCTGCTGGATGCGAATACCCGCGTAGTGGTGTTATCCGCATCGGCTGGCGTTACCAATATCTTAGTTGCTTTAGCGGCAGGGCTGGAACCCACCGAACGTTTCGCTAAGCTCGATGAAATGCGCCAAATCCAGTTCAATATTCTGGAGCGTTTACGTTATCCCAACGTTATTCGCGAAGAGATCGAGCGTCTGCTGGAAAACATTACTACCCTGGCGGAAGCCGCCTCGCTGGCCAGCTCGGAAGCCTTGACCGATGAACTGGTGAGCCACGGCGAACTGATGTCCACCTTACTGTTCGTTGAGATCCTACGCGAGCGTGGTATTGCGGCGCAGTGGTTCGACGTACGTAAAGTGATGCGCACCAACGATCGTTTCGGCCGCGCCGAACCAGATATCGCCGCGCTGGCGGAACTGACGCAGCAACAACTAACGCCACGGCTGGAAGAAGGCCTGGTGATTACCCAGGGCTTTATCGGCAGTGAAGCCAAAGGCCGCACCACCACCCTTGGCCGCGGCGGCAGCGACTACACCGCCGCGCTGCTCGGCGAAGCCTTAAACGCCAGCCGTGTGGATATCTGGACCGATGTCCCTGGGATCTACACAACCGATCCGCGCGTCGCGCCAGCGGCGAAGCGCATCGATGTGATCGCTTTCGCTGAAGCCGCGGAGATGGCCACGTTCGGGGCCAAGGTATTGCATCCGGCCACCCTGCTGCCGGCCGTACGTAGCGATATCCCGGTATTCGTCGGCTCCAGCAAAGAACCTAAAGCCGGCGGCACGATGGTCTGTCATAAAACCGAAAATCCACCGCTGTTCCGCGCGCTGGCGCTGCGTCGTCGTCAAACGCTGCTGACCCTGCACAGCCTGCATATGCTGCACTCCCGCGGCTTCCTTGCAGAAGTGTTCGGTATTCTGGCGCGGCATAATATTTCCGTCGATCTGATCACCACCTCGGAAGTGAGTATTGCGCTGACCATGGACACCACCGGTTCAACCTCCGCTGGCGACACTCTGCTCACCCAGGCGCTGCTGACCGAGCTCTCTTCACTGTGCCGCGTCGAAGTGGAAGAAAATCTGGCGCTGGTCGCCCTGATCGGCAACGAGCTATCGAAAGCCTGCGGCGTCGGTAAAGAGGTGTTTGGCGTACTGGAACCGTTCAATATCCGCATGATCTGTTACGGCGCATCCAGCCACAACCTGTGCTTCCTGGTGCCTGGCGACGACGCGGAGAAAGTGGTGCAGAAGCTGCATCATAATTTGTTTGAATAATCGCGACGGGAAAGCCCGTTATCAAAAGGCCCGGTTTCGTCAGAAGCCGGGCCTTTTTTATGGCGCCAGTACCGTGTTCATCAGCAAGCGATCGAGTTGCTCAACGCGCCCCGTTCGGCTATCCGGCAGCTCCGGCGCTATCTCGCCGCACGCCAGCTCATGTTGAATAAAGGCATGCAAAAGCGGGCGTCGCATGCCGTACTCAGCTTCGCCGGCACGTTGTTTGCGAACCAGCAGCTCATCAATTTCATTACGCAGGGCGGGTTCCAGTTCACTGCCCGCCAGTAGCTCGCTAAAACGCATCGGCGGCACGCCTTTACCGGCTTCAACCCAGCGCACTGCCAACAGCGGGCGCAGTACATAGAAGTATTTTTTCAACCGTACCTGCTCACCTTGCAGGTAACCGCGAAAGTTCTTCCGCGCCATTGAATAGTAGTGCCAACGAGCGCGCAGCGGTGAAAACCACTGCGGCACTAGCGCTTTTAACGCCGCCACTGTCGACGCATCCTGCTGATACACCACCGGTGAATCCAGCCACTCTATAAGCGTAGGGTTCGCCGCTTTCAATAGCCCCAGCGCTTTGCGCCACTCCCAGCCGCAGACATCCAGCTCATTATCAATCGGCAGTTCGATAACATCGCGCTGCGCTTCCACACGTAAATACCATTCGGGTTGATGAACATATAAAAAGCGAACATCATAATCGCTATCCGGCGAGGCAAAACCCCAGCCACGGCTACCCGATTCGCAGGCATACAGCACTCTGACCTGGTAGCGTTGTTCTATGTCGGCTAACTGCCGCCGCACGCGCTGGCGCATCGCGGCATCGACGCTATTTTCACTCATTATTTTTTATCCTTTGACACAGACGACCTGACGCAGGGTATGTACCACCTCCACCAGCGACGATTGCGCGGCCATCACCGCCTCAATGTCTTTATAAGCCAGCGGAATTTCGTCGATCACCTCACTATCTTTTCGGCATTCGACATGGGCGGTGGTGCGGATCTGGTCTGCGACGGTGAACTGCTTTTTCGCCGCCGTTCGGCTCATCACGCGTCCTGCGCCGTGGCTACATGAGCAGAAACTCTCTTCATTACCCAATCCGCGCACAATGAAGCTCTTTGCCCCCATTGAGCCGGGAATGATGCCCATCTGCCCCTTCTGTGCCGATACCGCGCCTTTACGCGTGACCAGAACCTCTTCGCCAAAGTGCCGCTCTTTCTGCACATAGTTATGGTGGCAATTGACGGCCTCCTGCTGGGTCATAAACGGTTTCGTCACAATGGCCGATAGCGCCGCCAGTACCCGCGCCATCATTACCTCGCGATTATGCCTGGCGAAATCCTGCGCCCATTCCACCGCCTCGATGTAATCCTCGTAGTGAGGGCTACCTTCCTGAAAGTAGGCCAGATTTCTGTCCGGCAGGTTAGCAATATGCTGCTGCATATCGTTCTGCGCCAGGGTAATAAACAGGTTGCCGATAGCATTGCCGACGCCGCGCGAACCGCTATGCAGCATCACCCATACCCGCTGCTGTTCATCCAGGCACACTTCAATAAAGTGATTGCCGGTACCCAATGTCCCGAGATGCTGATGATTATTGGTTTTCAACAACTGCGGATATTTGTCCGTCAGGCGCTTAAAGCGCGGTGCCAGTAACGACCACTGCTGATCGACTTCCTGCGGCGGCGTCTCCCAGGCGCCTTTATCACGGCGGGAGCGCGTGTTAGTTCTCCCGTGCGGTACCGCCTGCTCAATCGCGCTGCGCAACCCACCCAGGTTATCCGGCAGATCGCTGGCAATAAGCGAAGTACGCACCGCAATCATACCGCAGCCAATATCCACGCCGACGGCCGCCGGAATGATTGCCCCTTTTGTCGGGATCACGCTGCCAATGGTCGAGCCTTTCCCGAGATGCACGTCCGGCATCACCGCCAGATGTTTAAAGACAAACGGCATTTTTGCCGTATTCAGCAACTGGACGCGCGCTTCCGGCTCTACCGGCACGCCGCGGGTCCACATTTTGATCGGCGCGCTATTTTCCGCCGTCAGCAGGTGATAATCGTTATGCGCCATGGTTCACTCCATTAATGTTGATAAGTCCATGTAATACCTGGTCCAGCCCGCCAAATACGGAAATTTTATCGATTCGCTCCGCGACGCGTTCGAGCGTTTCAAGCTCTTTTAAGCGCAGGGCGACCGGATTGTTTTCCATTACTTTGGCGGTGTTCAATAAAGAACGGGTTGCCGCCGTCTCTTCCCGGCGGCGGATAACGTTGGCCTGGGCCGATTTCTCCGCTTCCACCAACTGCGACAAAATGGCCTTCATGTCGCCTGGCAGGACGATATCTTTTACTCCCAACGAGGCAATCTCGATGCCGAATGGCGCCATACGCTCTTTCACCTGCGCGCTCACCACTTCATCAATCATCTGTTTATTTTCTAAAAGCTCATCCAGCGTACGTGTACCGACCGCTTCGCGCAGCGCGAACTGCAGTTCACGATACAGATGATCCAGCGGTTTAGTTAACTGGCAAAATGCCGTCAGCACGTCTTGATAACGCCAGTTCGCCGCCAGATTCAGACGTAAATTAACTTTGTCTTTGGTCAGGATCTCCTGACCGCTGACCTCCAGCACCTGCAGACGAGTATCCACCACTTCGGCTTCCACCAGATGGTTAATCTTCCAGTAGGCAGTCAAACCGGGTGGTAGAGCGTTCTGCAGCTCGCCGTCAATTTTCAACACCCCAACATGCCAGGCAGGAACCTGTACCGTCAGTATCGACTCACGCCCTTTTACCGCGCCGCTGCGCCGAGGTTGCAGTACCGCGTTCATCACCTCGGCGGGTACCAGCACCGCGCGGGTATCCATGCGTACCAGCTTCAGCGCATTATCATATTGCCAGTACAGGCGGCGCGTCGCTGGCGGGATGATCTCCTGCAGTACGCCATCGATATACAGCGCGCCGGCTTCCTCTTCCGCCATATCAGCCGCCAGACAGTAACGGCCGATCCATTCAGGCTGGAAGCGGCGCATATAGTCGGCCAACGCCTGCGGTACTTCGCTGCCGTCGGTGGTGACAATCAGCACTTCCGGCGTGGAAAACCACGGTAAGCGATGCTCGCCGGCTTCCAGTACCTGATAGTAGTCGCCCGCTTTCGCCAGCAGACCTAATTGACCTTTTCGTATCGTTATTTTCTTAGCCATTATTCGTTCCTTAAAAATGGAGCAGGCGCGGATGCAAAGGCGAAGCGGCAGGGGAACTCCCTTTTGCCTGGCGCCCGGCGTTATTATCGGCAACCTGTTTTGGGGACCGCCAAACTCGCAGTTCCCCGATTTATTATTTTGATTTTTTGCTCATAACAATGGGTGTCAGTTGCTGACGGAACGCGGCAGAAAAACGGACTGCGCCGTTTCTACAGCGCCGGCGGGGTTTAACCCCCTGCATTTCAGCGCGTTGACAATAGAGTTATTGCCAGAAGCGTGCCAAAAACGTAAAACAACAAAATAATTTTTTAACCAAATGAAAATTAATGACTTTTATTTATTAAGCATCTATTCAGATTGCCTACGGCAAGATATGTTTTTATCCTTAAGTATCTAATTTTATCTTGTGGGATAAATCATGAGAAAACGTCGGGTGGTTATTGGCGTACTGGGGACGGTGCTCGATAAACGTGGCAAGCGCGCCAACCGTTTTCGCAAATGGCGGCCAACGGTTGGGTTGTGCCAACAAGCTGAAATGCCCATTGATCGGCTGGAACTACTGCATCAGCCTCGTGACATCGGCATGGCGCAGCAGCTCGCCGAAGATGTGGCGTTGGTCTCGCCACAAACCGAAGTACATCCGCATGCTGTAGCCATCGCCAATCCCTGGGATTTCGAAGAGGTGTATGCCGCCTTTCTTGATTTTGCGACCCGCTATCCGTTCGATACCGACAATGAAGAGTATCTGGTGCATATCACCACCGGAACGCACGTGGCGCAGATCTGCTGGTTCCTGTTGACCGAGGCGCGCTATCTGCCCGCCAGTTTGCTGCAGACCGGGCCGGCGCCAAAAGGCGCCACCGACGAGCAAATCGCGGCCGGTACCGCCTCGGTTATCGATCTGGATTTAAGCCGCTATGCCACTCTAACCAGCCGTTTTCAGCGTGAACAACAGCAGTCCGTTTCATTTCTTAAGGACGGGATTGAAACCCGCAACGCCACCTTCAATAAGCTTATCGATCGCATTGAGCGGGTTTCTCTGCGTTCAACCGATCCGATTCTACTCACCGGGCCTACCGGCGCGGGCAAATCCTTTCTCGCGAAACGCATTTTCCAGCTACGCCAGTCACGCCACCTGGTGGCGGGTAAGTTTGTCGCCATTAACTGCGCCACGCTGCGTGGCGATAACGCCATGTCGACGCTATTCGGCCACGTCAAAGGCGCTTTTACTGGCGCGCAAGCGGCGCGTAGCGGCCTGCTACGCGAGGCCGATGGCGGCGTGTTGTTTCTCGATGAAATTGCCGAACTGGGCCTCGATGAACAGGCGATGTTGCTAAAAGCGATTGAAGAAAAAAGCTTTTTCCCGTTTGGCTCCGACAAAGAAGTGCACAGTGATTTTCAACTGATTGCTGGTACCCACCGCGACATGCGCCAGTGGGTCGCCGATGGCCGCTTTCGTGAGGATTTATACGCGCGTATCAACATGTGGAGCTTTGCGCTACCCGGTCTGGCGCAGCGTAGAGAAGATATTGCGCCCAATATTGAGTACGAATTGCAACGTTTCTCCAGCGCCAGACAGCAGCAAATACGTTTTGATAAAGACGCGCGCGTGCGCTATTTGGCTTTCGCCAGTTCGCCGCGGGCCCAGTGGCGCGGAAATTTTCGCGAGCTTGGCGCCTCGGTGACCCGCATGGCGACCCTCGCCGAACAGGGCCGAATTACGCTGGATGTGGTCGATGAGGAAATTTCGCGACTGAGCGAAAGCTGGCAGATCAACGATCCTCTTCCCGCCGTCATCGACGAGATCGATCTGTTCGATCGCCGTCAGTTGGAAACGGTGCTGGAGGTTTGCCGCCGCAGCGCTTCGCTATCTGAAGCCGGTCGTGAGTTGTTTGCGGTCTCCCGGCTGAAAAAGGCCAATCCGAATGATGCCGACCGGTTACGCAAGTACCTCGCCCGCTTTGGTCTCAGTTGGGAAAGCCTGGGCTAATCATCATGAGCATAATTTGTTTGAATATTATTCCTTGGCGCGATAAACAATACCTATAGCCGGGCTCGAACCCGGCTTTTTTATAACAACACCAACACAACAAACACTGTCGCAAGGAATACACTATGCTCGCCACGCTTACGCGGCTGTTCCCGTTATGGGCGCTGCTGCTCTCCGTATTGGCTTATTACACGCCAACCACTTTTACCCCTATCGGCCCGTGGGTCACCACGCTGCTGATGCTGATTATGTTCGGCATGGGCGTCCATTTGAAGCTGGACGATTTTAAGCGCGTGCTGTCACGACCGGCGCCGGTCGCAGCGGGAATTTTTCTGCATTACCTGGTGATGCCGCTCGCCGCCTGGGTACTGGCGCTGCTGTTCCACATGCCGCCAGAGCTCTCCGCCGGGATGGTGCTGGTCGGCAGCGTCGCCAGCGGAACCGCTTCCAACGTCATGATCTATCTGGCGAAAGGTGATGTCGCGCTGTCGGTAACTATCTCTTCCGTTTCTACGCTAGTTGGCGTGGTCGCCACGCCGCTTCTGACGCGCCTGTACGTTGATGCGCACATTCAGGTCGATGTGATGGGTATGCTGCTAAGCATCCTGCAAATCGTGGTGATCCCAATCGGCCTCGGTCTGATTGTTCATCACCTGTTGCCAAAAGTGGTGAAGGCGGTGGAGCCGTTCCTTCCCGCCTTCTCCATGCTGTGCATTCTGGCGATTATCAGCGCCGTGGTCGCCGGTTCGGCATCGCATATCGCCTCGGTTGGCCTGGTAGTCATCGTGGCGGTCATTCTGCATAACGCCATCGGCCTGCTCGGCGGCTACTGGGGCGGGCGCCTGTTCGGTTTTGATGAATCCACCTGCCGCACTCTGGCTATCGAAGTGGGTATGCAGAACTCTGGCCTCGCCGCGGCCCTCGGGAAAATTTACTTCGGCCCGCTGGCCGCCCTGCCCGGCGCGCTGTTCTCGGTATGGCATAACCTTTCCGGCTCGCTGCTGGCGGGTTACTGGTCCGGTAAGCCGACAACCAAAAAAGGCAACCAGCGCTAATCGGTATACGTCCGGGCCATATGCCCGGACGTGTCTTCCCTCCCCTTGCATTCTCGCAAGGGTAAGCTATCGGTAATTCACCTATTGCCGTACACTGGACTCTCTGGTCTGATTGAGGGCACCACCATGGCACTCCCCCGCATTACACAAAAAGAGATGACCGAGCGCGAACAGCGCGAATTGAAAACGCTGCTGGACCGCGCGCGTATCGCGCACGGCCGCCCGCTGAGCAATGCGGAAACGAACAGCGTAAAAAAGGAATATATCGATAAGCTGATGGCGCAGCGCGAAGCGGAAGCGAAGAAAGCCCGCCAGGCGAAAAAACAGCAGGCTTACAAAGTAGACAAAGAAGCGACATTTTCGTGGTCGGCGAATACGCCGACCCGCGGCAGGCGTTAGCGGCCTTTCTTTTTACGTCCCGGCTGAGCGAAACGTTTACCGTTCGAGGCCGGGCGGCCTTTATCGTTGGTTTTTTCCATCTTCACCACCGGGCGCTTGATCCCGGCGGTCGCCGCTTTGGCCTTCGGTTTAGCTTTTGGCTTCGCTTCGGAAGAGGAGTTTTCAATCAGCTTGAACAGGTCGATCAGCTCATCATCGGTTAAATCGCGCCACTCACCCAGCGGAATGCCCGTCAGGCTAACGTTCATAATGCGCGTCCGCTCCAGCTTCGTGACTTCATAGCCGAAATGCTCACACATGCGGCGGATCTGACGGTTTAACCCCTGAACCAGCGTAATGCGGAACACGAACGGCGCTTCTTTCTTGACCTTACATTTCTTGGTCACGGTACCGAGAATCGGTACGCCCGCTCCCATGCCCCGAATGAATTCATCGGTAACCGGTTTATCGACGGTAACCAGATACTCTTTTTCGTGGTCGTTGCCAGCGCGCAGGATTTTGTTCACCAGATCGCCGTGGTTGGTCAGGAAAATTAACCCCTGGGAATCTTTATCGAGACGGCCAATCGGGAACACGCGTTTACTGTGGTTCACGAAGTCGACGATATTATCGCGCTCGCCATCTTCGGTAGTGCTGACAATACCTACCGGCTTATTCAGCGCAATCAGCACCAAATCATCGGCTTCTCGCGGCTCAATCAGCTGACCGTTCACTTTCACCACATCGCCAGGCTTCACCTGATCGCCAATGGCGGCGCGCTTGCCGTTGATAAAGACGTTGCCTTGTTCAATAAAGCGGTCTGCTTCGCGGCGCGAGCAAATCCCGCTTTCGCTGATGTATTTGTTTAATCGAGTAGATGAGTCGGTCAGCATAGTTTCTCCTTTGACAGCGAAATATACCTCACCTTACTGGCGATAAAAAACAGGGATGGCGTTATTCATTACCCCATTGATTGAGGAAATTGGCGATATCGTCGATACGCTGTTCGGCAATGCCTGCTTCACGGGCCATCTCCTGCTGCGCTTCCTCGCTGATCTCCTCGTTATTCATTAAGCGCGTAATCAGCAGTTGAAAGTAATGCGCCAGACAATCGCGCTCGGACTCTTTTACCGCTTCTGCGCACTCCGTCGAGTACTCATCCACGATGTCATAATATTTCAGCGGTATTTCATTGTTCATAGGTCGTCTCCGGGGGAGTTAGCATCTGCGTTTTTCGGCCCCGATAATAACATTCAGCTTGCCTGCACCGTGAGCCATATCAGCGCCCCGACGCCGGGCCAATGATAGAATCGGCGTCAAATGACATGCTTACACAGGATGAAAAGATGGAACTGCTGTTACTGAGTAACTCTACGCTGCCGGGCAAAGCCTGGATGGAACATGCGCTGCCGCTGATTGCCGGCCAGGTCAAAGGCCGCCGTTCGGCGGTATTTATTCCCTTCGCCGGGGTGACGCAAAGCTGGGATGATTACACCGCCAAAGCCGCCGCAGTCATGGCGCCGATGGGCGTCAGCGTAACCGGTATCCACAGCGTCGCCGACCCTATCGCCGCCATTGAAAGTACCGAGATGGTCATCGTCGGCGGCGGAAACACCTTCCAGCTTCTGAAAGAGTGTCGCAGCCGCGGGCTGCTGGCGCCGATTGTCGATGTCGTCAAACGCGGGGCGTTGTATATCGGCTGGAGCGCGGGTTCTAACCTCGCCTGCCCGACCATTCGCACCACCAATGATATGCCAATTGTCGATCCTCAGGGGTTTGACGCGTTAGGGCTGTTCCCGCTGCAGATTAATCCACACTTCACCAACGCGCTGCCGACCGGGCATCAGGGTGAGACCCGTGAGCAACGTATTCGCGAATTGCTGGTCGTGGCGCCGGAATTAACGGTGATTGGCCTGCCGGAGGGGAACTGGATTCAGGTCAGCGACGGACACGCCACGCTCGGCGGCCCGAACCCGACGCTGTTGTTCAAAGCAGGAGAAGAAGCGGTAATCCTGGCTGCGGGCCACCGTTTCTAGGCTGGTTGGCGAACATTACCCGGATAGCGGCGCGTTGCGCCTTATCCGGGTTACCCTGCGTACATTCAGCTAATAATCATCCCGCTCGTCGTCTTCATCCGGCTGCTCCATCACGCTATAGGCAACAGCGCAGAACAGCGAGTTCAGACGCTTCATATCGCCCAACAGCGCCAGATGCAACGTACTGGTTTCGATACTCTGCACGTTTTGCTGATGCAGGCGGTCAACGTGCGCGTGCGAGTAACGGCGGTTAAGAATACGAAAACGGTGCTTACTGCGGCGCAACCGACGGGCGCTCGGCACGTCGCCGGAAAAGAAGACCGACATTGCCAGCTGCAGGTTACTGAGCAGTAGCTCGTATAACGCATCCAACTCTTTTAGCCCCTCGACGGAAAATGCGCGCCGCGCCGCCAGAGATTTATCGGCGATTTCGCTGCCCATTCGCTCGACGATGTCAGACGCCTGCTCCAGGTTGAGCGACATCTCGATAATTTCCGCCCAGCGGCGAGACTCCTCTTCCGCCAGCTCGTCCTTCGGCATCCGCGCCAGATAAAGCTTAATCGCCGTATACAGAACGTTGATATCGTCCGCCATCCGTCGCAGCTCTTTCTCTTCACGCGGCTCGCCGTGCATCACCTTGCGCAGGCTTTCCAGCATCTGCTCCATGGCGTCGCCGATACGCAGGGTCTCACGGGCGGCATTGGCCAACGCCAGCGCCGGCGTATCCAGCGCCGAGGGATCCAGATGCTTCGGCTTGAGATGGTTATCCAGCTCCGGCTCATCGCGGATCAGGCGTTTACACAGGTTCGCCATCGGCCCGGCGAATGGCACCATCGCCACGCAGCGAATCAGGTTGTAGAAGACGTGGAAGTAGATGACCAGCTCCGACTCTTCCAGCGGCAATTTGTGCATGACATCCGCCAGTACGTGCACAAATGGCAAAATTATCAAGCTCCCCACCAGCTTGAACAGCAGGCTGCCAAGCGCCACCCGCCGCGCCGCCGCATTGGCGCCGCTGTTGTTAAGCATCGCCAGCAGGCCTGAGCCAAGGTTAGCGCCGATAACCAGACATAGCGCCACCGGGAAAGAGATCACCCCGGTGCCGGTTAACGTTGCGGTCAGCAGCACGGCCGCCAGGCTGGAGTAACTGATAATGGCGAACACGGCGCCAATCAGCGCATCCAGCATGATATCGCCGGTCAGCGAGGCGAAAATCACCTGAACGCCGTTGGCCTGGGTAATCGGATGCACCGCCTGGACGATAAGCTCCAGCGCCAGCAGGATAAGCCCGAGGCCGATACCCACCCGTCCAAGCTGGCCCGCGCGGGTCTGTTTACGCCCGAGGAAGAAAATAACGCCGATAAATATCAGCAGCGGCGATAGCCAGGAGAGGTCGAAGGTCAGTACCCTCGCCATCAGCGCCGTCCCCACATCCGCACCCAGCACCATGACCAGCGCTGGCGCCAGCGCGACCAGATCCTGGGCCACAAACGACGTCACCAGCATGGTGGTGGCGTTACTGCTCTGCACCAGCGCGGTGACGCCAATCCCCGCGCAGAAGGCGAGCGGTTTTTTCTCCACGCTGCTGCTGAGCACGGTACGCAGGCGCGCGCCAAAGACGCGCATCACGCCGGTGCGCACAATATGGGTCCCCCACACCAGTAGGGCTACGGCGGAAAGTAGGTGTAACAGCGTTAACACAGAATCAGCTTCTCCTTATCGTAATAAGTGTTCCTGAGGTTTAAACCTCCCTTCAGTATAAGGGGTTAACTTCAATAAAGAGACAAGGCGCTCAAAGAGCGCCCTGTCTGACTGCTGGCAAAGAAGGAAAAAACGTGGTTTTTCCTTCTTTGTGGTTATCAGCCGAAAATCAATAAATTGATTTTCCATGTTTTTTATCTGGCGCAATCGGTAAGTCCAACGGTTGCATGAGGCTTGTCATCAACCTCAAGGCGCTCAAAGAGCGCCCTGTTTGTTGTAACGAAACATATTTCGTTAGTCGGCATCATAACCGAGGTTAGGGGCGAGCCAACGCTCAACTTCCGCCGCCGTCATCCCTTTACGCAGGGCGTAATCTTCCACCTGGTCGCGCTGGATCTGCGCCACGGCGAAGTACTTACTGTCCGGATGGCTGAAGTACCAGCCGGAAACCGATGCGCCAGGCCACATGGCGAAGGACTCGGTGAGCTTCATGCCGGTACGCGCTTCCACATCCAACAGTTCCCAGATGGTCGCTTTCTCGGTGTGTTCCGGGCAGGCCGGATAACCGGGCGCCGGGCGGATCCCCTGGTAGTTTTCGCGGATCAGCTCTTCATTGCTGAGATTCTCATTGGCCGCATAGCCCCAGTAAACCTTACGCACCTTCTCATGCAGATACTCGGCGAAGGCTTCCGCCAGGCGGTCGGCGATGGCTTTGACCATGATCTTGTTATAGTCGTCGTGCTGCGCTTCATAGGTTTCCGCCAGCGCGTCTTCTTCCAGCCCGCCGGTCACCGCGAAAGCCCCGATATAGTCCGCTTTACCGCTCAGCTTCGGTGCGACAAAATCGGCGAGGCAGTAGTTCGCGAAGCCGACTTTTTCGGTTTGCTGGCGCAGGTGATGGCTGACCGTCAGCACGTGGGTGCGGGTTTCATCACGATAGATTTCCACGTCGTCGCCAACGCGGTTGGCCGGGAACAACCCGACCACACCGCGCGGGTTGAGCGTTTTTTCGGCGCTGAGTTTATCCAGCAAATCGTTGGCGTCTTTAAACAGGCGTTGCGCCTCTTCACCCACCACTTCATCTTCCAGGATACGCGGATATTTACCCGCCAGCGACCAGGTCATAAAGAACGGCGTCCAGTCGATGTAGTTACGCAGCGTTTCGATGCTGGCTTCCACCTCCTGCACGCCCAGACGATGGGCTACCGGCGGAGTGTAGCTCTCCCAATCAAACGCCAGATCGTTTTCCCGCGCCGCCTGCAGAGTCACAGGCGGCGTGCGCGGCTTTTTGCGCCCGTGCTGAATACGCACCGTTTCATACTCTTTACGCGTACGGGCGACAAAATCATCGCGCTGGGTTGCCGACAGCAGGGCTGAGACCACCCCTACGGTACGCGAGGCGTTCTGCACGTAGACCGTCGGGCCACTGTAGTTCTGTTCGATTTTCACCGCGGTATGGGCTTTCGAGGTCGTCGCCCCGCCAATCAGCAGCGGGATGGTGAAGCCCTGACGCTCCATCTCTTTCGCCACGTTGACCATTTCGTCCAGCGACGGCGTGATAAGCCCGGAGAGGCCAATCAGATCGGCGTTTTCTTCGCGCGCGGTACGCAGGATTTTCTCTGCCGGCACCATCACGCCGAGATCGATAATTTCGTAGTTGTTGCACTGCAGCACTACACCGACGATGTTTTTACCAATATCGTGCACATCGCCTTTCACGGTGGCGATCACCATCTTACCGTTGCTGGAGCCCTGTTCTTTGCTGGCTTCGATGTAAGGTTCGAGGTAGGCCACCGCCTGTTTCATCACCCGCGCGGATTTTACCACCTGCGGCAGGAACATTTTGCCTTCGCCGAACAGGTCGCCGACCACGTTCATGCCGTCCATCAGCGGCCCTTCAATCACCTCAATCGGCCGTTCGGCCTGCTGGCGCGCCTCTTCCGTATCCTGCTCGATAAATTCGGTAATCCCTTTGACCAGCGAGTATTCAAGACGTTTTTTCACGTCCCAGCTGCGCCATTCCGCCTGCTGAGCGTTAGCGCCGTCGTCCACTTTGCTGCCGCGATATTTTTCCGCCAGCTCAAGCAATCTTTCGGTGCTGTCATCGCGGCGGTTAAGAATCACATCTTCAACCGCGTCGCGCAGCTCGCCAGGCAGATCGTCGTATATCGCCAGTTGGCCAGCATTGACGATACCCATGTCCATACCGTTGCGGATAGCGTAGTAGAGGAAGACGGCGTGGATCGCTTCACGTACCGGATCGTTACCGCGGAACGAGAACGACACGTTGGAGACGCCGCCGGAAATCAGCGCATGCGGCAGCTCGCGTTTAATGTCTTCGCAGGCGCCGATAAAGTCCTGAGCGTAGTTATTGTGCTCTTCAATACCGGTGGCGACGGCAAAAATGTTGGGGTCGAAGATAATATCTTCCGGCGGGAAGCCGACCTCTTCGGTGAGGATTTTGTAGGCGCGACGGCAAATTTCGATTTTGCGCTCGCGGGTATCGGCCTGGCCCACTTCATCAAAGGCCATGACCACCATTGCCGCGCCGTAGCGGCGAACCAGCTTAGCGTGATGAATAAAGAGTTCGACGCCCTCTTTCATCGAGATCGAGTTAACGATGCCCTTGCCCTGAATACACTTGAGCCCTTTTTCGATGACTTCCCACTTGGAGGAGTCGATCATAATCGGCACGCGGGCAATATCCGGTTCACCCGCTATCAGGTTGAGGAAACGCACCATCGCCGCTTCGGCATCGAGCATCCCCTCATCCATGTTGATATCGATAATCTGCGCGCCGCTTTCCACCTGCTGACGCGCCACGTCCAGCGCTTCGCTGTATTTCTCTTCTTTGATTAAGCGCTTAAATTTAGCGGAGCCGGTAACGTTGGTCCGCTCGCCCACGTTGACGAACAGACTATCGTCGCCGATGTTCAGCGGCTCCAGGCCCGACAGACGGCAGGCAACCGGGAGTTCAGGCAGCTGGCGCGGCGGCAAGCCCTCTACCGCCCGGCTCATGGCGGCGATATGTTCCGGGGTGGTGCCGCAACAGCCGCCGACAATATTAAGGAAACCTGCCTGCGCCCATTCGCGAATTTGCGCCGCCATGGTGTCGGCATCCAAATCATATTCGCCGAAGGCGTTCGGCAGGCCGGCGTTCGGGTGCGCGGTAACGTAGCATTCGGCGATCCGCGAAAGCTCCTGCACGTACTGGCGCAGCTCATCTGGCCCCAGCGCGCAGTTCAGGCCGAAGGTCAGGGCATCGGCGTGGCGCAGCGAATTATAGAACGCTTCGGTCGTCTGCCCGGACAGTGTACGTCCGGAGGCATCGGTGATAGTGCCGGAAATCATAATCGGCAGCTCGACGCCAAGCGCCTCAAATTCTTCTTTGACCGCGAAAATCGCCGCTTTGGCGTTCAGGGTGTCAAAGACCGTTTCAATCAGAATGAGATCCGAGCCGCCTTCCACCAGCGCTTTGGTGGATTCACGATAGGCGGCCACCAGCTGATCGAACGTAATATTCCGAAATGCCGGATCGTTGACGTCCGGAGAAATAGAAGCGGTGCGGTTGGTCGGCCCGAGCACCCCCGCCACATAGCGCGGTTTTTCCGGCGTACGCGCGGTCCATGCATCGGCGCTGGCGCGAGCCAACTTCGCGGCGGCAAAGTTGATTTCTGCCGACAGGGATTCCATCTGGTAATCCGCCATCGCGATGGTTGTCGAGTTGAAGGTGTTGGTCTCGATAATGTCCGCGCCGGCGGCGAAATAGGCGTCGTGGATCTCGCGGATGACCTCAGGCTTGCTGAGCACCAGCAGGTCGTTATTGCCTTTCAGGTCGCACGGCCAATCGGCAAAGCGTTCGCCGCGGAAATCCTGCTCACTCAGACGATAGCCCTGGATCATGGTGCCCATGCCCCCGTCCAGAACCAGAATGCGTTCTCTTAACTGCTGATGTAATTGTTCTACTTTGTTACTCACACAGACTCCCGACAGCGCTCAACTCAGACCAAAAAGCCAACAAACCATACTGGCATAAACCAACCTGCCGGAAAAGGAAACCTGCAGCAACATGAGACAAGTTCAACTTCACTCCTCCGATCAGTCCGGTTGTGATTGCATTATCGCCAAATAAAACGAAAATCATTTCCACGATACAGAAAAAAGGAGTTCATCATGGCTACCCCGGTTCCCGCCAAACGCGGCAGAAAACCCGCTGCCGCCGCCCCTGCCGCTCAGGCTGGCGGACAAGTGCAGTCGCTTACCCGCGGTCTGAAACTGCTTGAATGGATTTCTGAATCGCATAGCAGCGTCGCGCTCACCGAACTGGCGCAGCAGGCGGGGCTACCTAACTCCACCACCCATCGTCTGCTTACCACCATGCAGCAGCTCGGTTTTGTGCGCCAGGTCGGCGAGCTGGGGCACTGGGCGATTGGCGCGCATGCGTTTGTCGTCGGCAGCAGCTTCCTGCAAAGCCGCAATCTGCTGGCCATCGTCCATCCTATTCTGCGCCAGCTGATGGAAGATTCCGGCGAAACGGTCAACCTGGCGGTACTGGATAAAAGCGATCATCAGGCGATTATCATCGACCAGGTGCAATGTACGCAGCTGATGCGCATGTCGGCGCCGATTGGCGGCAAATTGCCGATGCACGCGTCAGGCGCCGGAAAAGCGTTTCTGTCGCAGTTGAGCGAAGAAGAGGTCACCACGCTGCTACATCGGAAAGGGCTGCATGCTTACACCCACGCCACCCTGGTTTCTCCGGTACATTTGAAAGAGGATTTGGCCCAGACGCGTAAACGCGGCTATTCATTTGATGATGAAGAACATGCGCTGGGGCTGCGCTGTATCGCTTCCTGCATTTACGACGAACACCGCGAGCCGTTCGCCGCAATCTCCATCTCCGGGCCGATTTCACGCATGACCGATGATCGGGTGACCGAGCTTGGCGCGCTTGTCATTAAGGCCGCCAAGGAAGTCACGTTGGCATACGGCGGGGTTAAATAATAAAAATGCCCCAGAGGGGCATTTTAAGTTGGCCTGATAAGCGTAGCGCCATCAGGCAGATCGGCGCACCTTGCCGGATGGCGGCGTAAACGCCTTATCCGGCCTACTGTCGGCGCCATAACGCACGCTAAAACGCTGCTTACGCCGGTAAGCGTAAACATCTTCCACGTGCCCGTTTTTAATGCGCGTCTGTAATTCGCGCCAGTAATCGGCACGCAGCAAATCGGCGTGCATTTCCTCCAGTAATGGCCCGATCCGCGGATCGGCGCACAACCAGTGACGGAACTCTTCCGGGAAGACATCGCCAGGGGACACGCTATACCAGGGTTCACTGGCCAACTCATCTTCCGGATAGCGCGGCGGCGGAATATCGCGGAAATTCACCTCGGTCATATAGCAAATTTCATCGTAATCGTAGAATACCACCCGTCCGTGGCGCGTGACGCCGAAGTTTTTGAACAGCATGTCGCCGGGGAAGATATTGGCGGCCGCCAGTTGGCGAATGGCATTACCGTACTCTTCTACCGCGTCGCGCAGCGCCTGGCCTTCCACCTGCTCCAGCCAGATATTGAGCGGCACCATCCGTCGTTCAATATAAAGATGACTGATGGCAATGCGATCGCCGAGGTCGGTCAACTTATTCCCCGCTTCCGCCTGCAACAGCGCCATCAGCCCGGGCGCAATTTGTCGCTTATCGAGCACAAAGTTTTCAAATTCCTGAGTATCCGCCATTCGCCCGACGCGGTCGTGTTCTTTGACCAGCTGATAGCAGGCACGAACGTGGGCGGCGGTCATCTCTTTTTGCGGCGCAAAGCGGTCTTTAATCACCTTAAATACCCGGTCGAATCCCGGCAGGGTAAAGACCAACATCACCATCCCACGGATGCCAGGCGCTTCGATAAATTGCTCATCACTGCGGGTAACATAGTGCAGGTACTCGCGATAACTTTCCGTTTTAGCATGCTTCTGACAGCCTATCGCCATATACAGCTCGGCGGTAGTTTTTCCCGGCAGAATCTCGCGCAGCCATTCAACCAGCGCCGCGGGCAGCGGCGCGTAGACCATGAAATAGGAGCGGGCGAAACCAAAGACGATACTCGCCTCGGCGTGAGTCGTCAGACAGGCATCAACAAACAGCTGCCCGTCATCGCTACGATGTATCGGCAGCAGGAACGGCAGCGTCGCCATCGGCGTGATCAATTTACCCACCAGCCAGGCGGCTTTATTACGATAAAAAAGCTCATTCGCCACCTGCAGATGCGACTGCGACAGCAACTCGCCACCGAGAGCTTCGCGTAAATGACTGACGATATAACCGATATCACGCCCTTTGTTTTGCCACGGCAGGCGCAGCGGCAAATCGGCAAGCAGGTTATGCATCAGGTATTCCCAGCCGCGTTCGGGATAAAAGTCCTTCGCCAGCGGTCGCGAAATCGTGCGAAAACGACGTTCCGGCTGGGAGCTAAAAATAAAGAGCCGCTCGGGGGTCAGCGAGCGGTGGTCAAACAGTCGGCAGTAGACCGAGTTGAAAAAGCTCTCCGCAATTTCAAAGCGAGGGTAATCCGGCAACAGTTGGGTGTACTGCTGTTTCACCCGCAGAAGAAAATCGACGTCGGTACTTTTCCCTTCGGTAATGCAGCGCAGCTGTTCTACCACCAGACCCACGTGGTGATCGTAGAGATGGATACGCTGCTTCATCGCCTGCTGCACGGCGTGCCAGTCAGCCTGTTCAAAGCGCTGCTGCGCGCCGGAAGTGACTTCCAGAAAACGCCCGTACTGGGCGTCGAATCCCTGTAAAATGGTTTGGGCAATCAGTAGTTCCAGGCCACGCGTCATCGCTTTCCCCCATCCGGCACAACATCATGCCGGATGGCGCGTTAGCTTATCCGGCCTACACCTTTGTAGGCCCGGTAAGCGCAGCGCCACCGGGCATTGCTTAAAACTGTGATTCTTCGGTCGAGCCGGTCAGCGCCGTTACCGACGAGGTCCCCCCCTGGATAATGGTGGTCACTTTGTCGAAGTACCCGGTGCCCACTTCCTGCTGATGCGAGACGAAGGTGTAGCCTTCCGGCCCAGCGGCAAACTCCGGCTGCTGAACCTTTTCGACATAGTGACGCATGCCTTCGCCCTGCGCGTAGGCGTGAGCCAGGTCGAACATGTTGAACCACATGCTGTGAATACCCGCCAGGGTAATGAACTGGAATTTATAGCCCATATCCGATAGCTGCTGCTGGAAGCTGGCGATGGTTTTATCGTCGAGATTCTTCTTCCAGTTAAAGGATGGCGAGCAGTTATAGGCCAGCAGCTTGCCCGGGAAGCGGGCGTGAATCGCCTCGGCGAAACGGCGTGCCTGTTCAATGTCCGGTTTGGAGGTTTCACACCATACCAGGTCAGCGTAAGGGGCGTAGGCCAGGCCGCGGCTGATTGCCTGTTCGATTCCGGCATGGGTGCGATAAAAACCTTCGCTGGTGCGATCGCCGGAGATAAACTCGCGATCGTAAGGATCGCAATCCGAGGTAATCAGGTCAGCGGCATCGGCGTCGGTACGGGCAATAAGCAGCGTCGGCACGCCCATCACATCCGCCGCCAGGCGCGCAGCGACCAGCTTCTGAATCGCTTCTTGCGTCGGCACCAGCACCTTGCCGCCCATATGTCCGCACTTCTTCACCGACGCCAGCTGATCTTCGAAATGCACGGCCGCTGCACCGGCCGCAATCATCGATTTCATCAGCTCAAAGGCGTTCAGTACGCCGCCAAAACCGGCTTCCGCGTCGGCGACGATCGGCAGGAAATAGTCGATAAAACGCGGATCGTTCGGCTCAATCCCCGCCGCCCACTGGATCTGATCGGCGCGACGGAAGGTGTTGTTGATCCGATCAACTACCGACGGCACCGAGTTAGCCGGGTACAACGATTGATCCGGGTACATACTGGAGGCCAGGTTGGCGTCGGCGGCGACCTGCCAGCCAGACAAGTAGATGGCTTCAATGCCCGCCTTCGCCTGCTGCAGCGCCTGGCCGCCGGTTAACGCGCCAAGGCTATTGATATAACCCTTTTTCGCTTCACCATGCAGCAGACGCCACATTTTCGCCGCGCCAAGCTGCGCCAGCGTGCATTCCGGGTTCACCGAGCCGCGTAACTTCACCACCTCTTCCGCGCTATATGGGCGGGTAATGCCTTCCCAGCGCGGGTTCGTCCACTCTTTGTTTAATTCTTCGATTTGTTGGGTACGGGTTTTCATGTGCAGATGCTCCATATTGTGATGGGGTGAATTACGCCAACAGGCGGTAACCTGGCAGAGTCAGGAAGTCGATCAGTTCGTCGGAAGTGGTGATTTGCTCCATCAGCCGCGCCGCATCGTCAAAGCGACCGTGGCTGAAGCGGTGTTCCCCCAACTCTTCCTGAATCACCATCAGCTCTTCAGCCAGCCACTGGCGGAACAGCGCCTTGGTAACCGGTGTACCGTCATTCAGGGTTTTCTGGTGATGGATCCACTGCCAGATAGAGGTACGCGAAATCTCAGCCGTCGCCGCATCTTCCATCAGGCCGTAAATCGGTACGCAACCGTTGCCGGAGATCCAGGCCTCAATGTACTGCACCGCTACGCGGATATTGGCGCGCATGCCGGCTTCAGTACGCTCGCCCTCGCAGGGAGCCAGCAGCTGCTCGGCGGTAATCGGCGCGTCGTCATTGCGGGTAACAAACAGCTGGTTAGGATGTTCACCCAGTACGCGGTTAAAGACGTTCATCGCCGTATCCGCAAGGCCCGGATGCGCAATCCAGGTGCCATCGTGGCCATTGTTGGCCTCCAGCTCTTTATCGGCGGTGACTTTATTTAGCACCTGACGATTGCGTTCGGCATCTTTGCTCGGGATAAACGCCGCCATACCGCCCATCGCGAAGGCGCCGCGCTTATGGCAAGTCTTAATCAGCAGGCGTGAATAGGCGCTCAGGAAAGGTTTATCCATCGTCACCACCTGGCGATCCGGCAGGACACGGTCGGGGTGATTTTTCAGCGTCTTGATATAACTGAAGATATAGTCCCAGCGCCCGCAGTTCAGGCCAACAATATGGTCGCGCAGCGCATGCAGGATTTCATCCATCTGGAATACTGCCGGCAGCGTCTCAATCAGCAACGTGGCCTTAATGGTGCCCCGCGGCAGCTCAAAACGATCCTCGGTGAAACTGAAGACTTTGCTCCACCATGCCGCCTCTTGCCAGGACTGGGTTTTCGGCAGATAGAAATAGGGGCCGCTCCCTTTCGCCAGCAGCGCCTGGTAGTTGTGGAAGAAATAGAGCGCAAAATCGAACAAACTGCCGGGAATCGCCTCACCACGCCAGGTAACGTGCTTCTCCGGCAGATGCAGGCCGCGAACGCGGCAGACCAGTACCGCGGGATCGGGCTGCAACTGATAAATTTTCCCCGCTTCGTTGGTGTAGCTGATGGTGCCATTGACCGCATCGCGCAGATTGATTTGGCCATCAATCACTTTGTGCCAATCCGGCGCCAGCGAGTCTTCGAAATCAGCCATAAAGACTTTAACGTTAGCATTCAGGGCGTTAATTACCATCTTGCGTTCAACCGGACCGGTGATTTCTACGCGGCGGTCCTGCAAATCGGCCGGAATACCGCGTATCTTCCAGCCACCATTACGAATGGAAGCCGTTTCCGAAATAAAATCAGGAAGATTACCACCATCAATGGCCTGCTGTTGCAGGACGCGTGCCGCCAACAGCTGATTACGCTCAGGCATAAAACGGCTCACCAGTTCCGTCAGGAACTCCACCGCTTCCGCAGTCAGAATTTGCTTCTCCTGCTCGCCATAAGGCTGGCTGAAGGCCAGTTCATCGGTCATTGTCGCCTGGTGCGTCATTGTGCAGCTCCTCTTGGTTGATCCTGGTAGCGCGAGCGAAAGATCGTTGTCTGCTTTTCGCTCAGCACAATTAAGACTACTCAAGAATTTTTCAAAATCAAAAACAATTTCCATTTTTAATTTAAAATCAATTCAACACTTTGATAACAAAGAAATTAAAGTTTAAATAGAAGGGGAAGTAATTTTCGGAAATAAAAAAGGCACCCTAAGGTGCCTGAGGCGAGATGCTGAAACGCTTTAGGATCGTACGCGCTGGTAGATTAATCCAGCGTTGGATTCATATGACGCAGATCGTATGGTGTGATTTGGTAGACGTAATAGTTAAGCCAGTTAGCAAACAGGAGATTGCCATGGCTGCGCCAGGTCGCCCGCGGTTTATTGTTTGGATCGTTATTCGGGAAGTAGTTGTCCGGAAGCTGTGGCGCTAAACCAGCCTCCAGATCGCGGAAGTATTCACTTGCCAGGGTATGCGGATCGTATTCAGGGTGACCGGTAACAAAAGCGATACGTTTATCTTTGCTGGCGAAAAGATAGGCATCGCCATCTTCGGTTTCAGCAAGAATGTCGAGGTCGGTGTAATCACGAATCAGCCCGGCCGGGAAGTCGGCATAGCGCGAATGAGGCGCAAGGAAGGTGTCATCAAACCCGCGAGTCAGCAGCGCATGCGGGTGCAAAATATGGTGTTCATAAACGCCAGAGATCTTTTCGGTACGAGTTTGCTTGGGGATACCATAAAGAATATTCAACGCCGCCTGTACCGCCCAACAGACAAATAGTGTTGACGTGACGTGATCCTTAGCCCACTCCAGTACCTGTTTGATCTGTGGCCAGTAGGCAACATCGTTAAATTCAACCAGCCCCAACGGCGCGCCGGTAACAATAAGACCATCGAAGTTCTGCTCGCGAATGTCGTCAAAGTTGCAGTAAAAGTTATTCAGATGCTCCGTCGGCGTATTACGCGACTCACGCGCATCGATGCGTAGCAGTTGGATATCGACCTGTAGCGGCGAGTTCGACAGCAGCCGCAGGAACTGATTCTCCGTCTCGATCTTCTTTGGCATTAGATTGAGAATTAACACCTTCAGCGGGCGGATTTCCTGAGTGGTGGCACGCGATGTCGTCATCACGAAGACGTTTTCATCGCGCAAGAAATTGACGGCCGGTAGCTCGTCCTGCACCCGAATTGGCATAGCTGTATCACCCCATTACATACGTATAAACGTTTAGACATCCAGATAGCTGACAATAACCAGGAATAAGCAAAATGTCGAGTCTGCAAGTGGAAGGTGAGAAAGTTTCAAGGAGGATTTAAAAGGTTGGATCTCACGCAGGCAGTGCAGGCCGGGGAAGTATTGATATGGTCGCTTTCCCCGGGGGCGGCGCGAGGCGCCTTTCCCGGGCTACGGGTTGCTACG